>JAAYEU010000116.1 GCA_012728595.1 Tissierellia bacterium | reverse complement strand
ATGGGGAATTGTATACAAAATGGCTAAATGAAAAGAAATTATCAAGGGGTCTAGCTTTTATTATTATGGTTGCTAGTAAAAATATAAAAAGAAAAGGTAACATAGATTTTGACTTAATACCTAAAGTTGCTTATTCCATAGCAAGAAATGTAAGCGATGAGAATGTTAGACAAAAATTAATAAATAGATTAATTACACCAAATATTGAGGATTCTGAAATAGAGTTTGTAAAGTATCCGCTCATGATTGCTTTGATGAAAACAAGAAAGATGGAGGGAATTTAGTATGGCAAATGGAAAAAAAGGATTTCATAAAAGAGCATCAGCTATAAATGAGCTGATTAATGAAATAAAAAAAGCTAACTCTTTAAAGGAAGTTTTTATCCCTGAAAAATATGCTTTGCCTGGAGGTTGGGCTCATGAGGTTGTTTCTAGTTTAGGTAAAAGTAAAGATGTTGCAATGAATTCAAGCCAATTGAGAAAAATATTTACTCAATTAAAAAATATTGAGGAGAAAGTAGCTAGAAATACAGATGACAATTTAACTTCTGAACAGATGAATGAAATTTTATTGCTAATGCCACAGATAGCTTATGCAAGGGGAAGGAACTTAATTTCTATAGGATTCTATAACTTATTAAAGGAATGTATTACTCCTGAGAAGATTAAGGATAGGAAAGATTATAAAAGCTTTGTAAACTTTTATACAGCAGTAATTGCTTATACAAAACTAAGTAATTAATTTGGGGGGGTAGCATATGCTAAAAAAGTATGTTATTGAATATAAATTAATGTGTTTAACTGGCTTACAAATAGGGGCCGGAAATACTTCATTTGAAATAGGAGGTATGGACCACCCTGTAGTAAAGAATCCAATTAGTGGGGAGCCATATATTCCTGGATCATCTCTAAAAGGGAAGATGAGAAGCTTACTGGAATGGCAGCACTATCCTAAGGATGTAATAGAGTATAAGGGTAAGGTATTAAACCATCCTAAGTATGAAGTATGTAAACTATTTGGCCTTGCACCAGGAAATGAAAAATTTGACATCAATAGTGAGGAGGAAAAAATTCTCATCTCTAGGGCCATAATCAGAGATGCAAGTTTAACCGCTGAAAGTGCCAAAATGCTTCAAACCCATTTGGGGGACAATATATTCACTGAAATCAAGGCAGAAAATAGTATTGATAGATTAACATCAAGGGCTAATCCAAGATTTTTTGAAAGAGTGCCAAAGGGAGCAGAATTTAAAGGAGAAATGATATTTACCCAGTATGTTGAAGAAGATAAAAAGTTACTAAAACTGCTATTTGAAGGTATGCATTTGTTAGAGGATAATTATTTGGGCGGAAGTGGTTCTAGAGGCTCTGGTCAGGTTGAATTTAATGAAATAAATATATACATCAGAGACAAAGAATACTATAAGGGAGAAAAAGTTCAAGAGGAATTAAAAAATCTAAAGTTAGAGGATTTAATAAAAAAATTCGATGAAATAATACCTTAATAGGGGTGAAGACAATGAATGTATATAAGGTTAACTTAACCCCTTGTGGCAGTATGACAAGCATTCCAGATTCTCAAACTATATTTGGAACCATTTGTTGGGCAATAAGGGATTTATATGGCGAAAAGGAATTGGAAGAGCTATTAGACAACTTTAAAGCCAACAAGAATAGATTTGTCGTATCTTCCGCCTTTATGGATGGACTTTTTAAGGCACCTATAGTTATTTGGGCTACTCTTGAAGAACTTATAGAATTTGGAAGAAAAGCAGGAATAAAAGAAAGTGTCCTATCAACAAAAAGTAAAGTATTAAAGAAGATTGAACATTTTACAGAAAGGGTTTTTAGAGAATATTTAAGTGGGAAATTAGATAGATTAAAAGTGGCAGAAAGCATAGTAACTGGTAAGGGCCCTTATGTTTTCAAAAATGGAATATTGCATTATAAAGATGAGGATGTTAAAAGGTATAAAATAGCTGAAGAACATACAAGACGTAACAGGATAAATAGGTTAACTGCTACTACAGAGGGAGGAGGGCTTTATTACTATAATCGCATATTTATTGGAGAGGATACAAAACTATATTTTTTAATTAAGACGGAGCAAATCCAATATTTCAAGCCAATTTTTAGAATTATGTCTGATATGGGGATTGGAGGAGACAAAAGTATAGGAGCAAACAATTTTAAGGTAGAACTTGCAGGAGAATTTAAGTATGAAAAAATCATTGAAGAAAATGTCTTATTGTCTAAATATATCCCTTATTATGAAGAAGTAGATTGGGAAAATAGTTTATTTGCCATTAGCGCAGGGGCTTATAGAGTGGAATCTAGGGAAGGATTTTTTGGTGAAGATATATTGAAAGACGAAATGATATACATTTCAGAAGGTTCTACTTTAATGTTGGAGGAAGATAAGGATATATATGGAAGAATGCCAGTAGTTAAGGAGATAAGGGAAAAAAAGATAAGATACAATGGATTAGCATTTTTCTTATAAGGTAGGTGAATAATAGTATGGCATACAGATTAAGGACCTTGGCACCTGTCCATATACATAGCGGAGATATCTTAAAACCTATGGAATATATAGTGAAGGACGAAGAGGTACTTATATTTGATGAAATAGATGTGATCGGCTCTATAAAAGAAAATGAACTTTTGAATAAAGAACTGTTAAACACTTATGCATTTTCATCAAAGAGGTCCGAATACTATAAGAATTTAGATTACTATATTAATAAGGGCATTATTGATAAGAGCATTGAAAACAAATATAAAGTTAAGGCTAATAATAAAGTTGGAAAGCTAGATGGCAAAGATATACATAGAACAATGAGAAACATAAAAGGTCCATATATTCCTGGTTCTACCATAAAAGGGGTAATAAGAACGGCAATATTATATGATTATATTTTGCATAAGGATATAGGTTATATTGAAGATGCCTTGAATTTTATTGAAAAAAATAGCATAAATAGAAGTGGCAAAAAAATTGCTAAGTATGATATTGAAGATTACATTATCTATTTTACTAATACCAAGGAATATAATCGTAAAAACATCCAGGGAGATCCATTTAAATTTATCATAACTAGAGATGTTAATTTTATTTATAATAAAGTCGAAATCTACCAACAGTCTATATTCAATCCTAGTGGAAAAACTCCTATCCCCGGAAATATTATTGAATGTGTAGAGAAAGGAGACTATACTGAAGAGTTTTACTTTAGTATTGAAGCAAAAGAGGAACAAACAAAGGGTTTAAAGAGTGAAATTGATTATAATGATGAATTATTAAGTTATTTTGATAAAAACAAACTATTAAGGGCATTATACAAATTTTCAAGGGATATTTTAAATGATGAAATTGAGTATTTTAAGAAATTAAAAAATCATTTATTCAACTCAAAAGAAATAATAGAAGCTTTAGAAGATATAAGTAACAAAAACAGCGAAAAGTCACCAGTATTAAGAATTGGAAGGCACAAAGGATACAAATCAAATACATTAGCACTGGCTATTAAAAAGTTGGACAAGGAGTTTTACAATAATAATATTAGAAAAATAGCCAATGTAAAACACGGTAGCAAATATGAATTCCCAAAAACCAGGAATTTTGTAGGTAATTCAATAGCACCAAAATTATTAGGTTTTACAATATTAGAAAAGGTAGATTAATTCAATATAAAGTCGGCAAATATAATGGATAAAAATATTTATTAATGGAAAAATTGTCGTCGACCTCCAATAGTGCAAAAACCCCTGGAGGTCGACGACAATTTTATTTTTAAAAGATATGGGTATATTTCAATCTTTTCATAGAAAATTAAGCAAAACCTAATACCAATACTTAGAAATTTATGATTTGACAAAAAATGAAAAAGATAGTAATATCAATGTAAAGAACGGGGTTGTTAGACTACCTATGAGGAATTGAAACAGTTTTTCTCCAAGTGCTACAGAAAAGCCATGGTTTGCGTTGTTAGACTACCTATAAGGAATTGAAACATGCTTCTGGGTCTAATCCTAATCGAATAAATTTAGGTTGTTAGACTACCTATAAGGAATTGAAACCTATATTTATAAAGAAGGGCAACTTTTGGTTGCCACGTTGTTAGACTACCTATAAGGAATTGAAACGTCATTTCTGGTACAGGTATTGTTTTAGGTTCGAAGGTTGTTAGACTACCTATAAGGAATTGAAACT
>JAAYEU010000115.1 GCA_012728595.1 Tissierellia bacterium | reverse complement strand
CTTCTAGTTTTAAAGCTATTTGAGTATCTATATAATACTCACCACATTGCTGACAAATGTTAGCAGGTACATTTTTAATAATAATACCTTCACCTAGATCAACTATATGGTTAACACTTCCTTTTTCTAAATCAGCTTTACAAAAAATACAATTCACACTATTACCTCCTCCTAGTTTTTAAATCTTCTAACCATTCACTTTAACTTGGATAGTAAGCTGTTATCATCCAAACATTGTTTTCACCTACAGCACATACTACATGGATTCCCCTGCTATATTCCTCTTTGTCGCATTCTGGTTAAAATATGTCCACTCCACTGTACTTTATCTTCATGCAATAATTTTTTAATATCATTAATATCAATTTCCATCTTTGCCTCCACGGATATATGATATCAACATTTATACCATGTTCAAACGATTATTTCACTTATCTATATTATACCATGTCATTAATTATCATAATAATATATGTTTTAATTTAAAGTAGGAAACTTCTTTATTGTTTAATGATTATCAATAACAAAGCTCCGTACTAATTCTATTATAGAATCAGTACGGAGCTTTTAAGATTGGCTTTATTATTTTATTATAAGATCCCCTAAGCATGCACGGCCGTCATTACTCCATCCGGGTGATGGAGATTCTATTTTTAGTTGCATTACCCCTTTAACGGGTATTGTAATCTTTTCTGGCATGCTGTCATTGTCTAATTTATAGCTTTCATACAGCTCACCATCTAAGTAGATATAAAGGCTTCTTGGACCATTTCCTCTATGGCCTACAGTTCCCTCAATTTCATTAAATTGTGCATCCAAATTAAATATCAAACTACCTCCAAAGTGACGGCTACCCAACTCATAGCCCGTTTTAAATTCCTTACCACCAAAACTTAATTTATATGGATTGTTTAGCCTATAAAATTCAGTTCCGCTTGAATAGTAAGGTTTTATAACCTCAGTCATATAAGTTATTTCACCTGGTTTTTCCCCAATATAAACCGTTTTACTTTCTCCATCCCAGTCTACCCTCTTACCTAAAGCCTCACCTACAGCCCTCACAGGTAAGTATGTAGTTCCATTATAGATAAAGGGTTCAATCTGTTTTCCTGCTGCATCCTTGCCAAAGGCAACAGGCTTTCCGTCTACTACCAATTTAATGTCGTTGTATAGAACCTCTATCTTCTCCCTAACTACACCAGAGGCAACAACATTAATGCAGCTTACTAGAATTAATGTAAAAATCATCCCTGCTATGAAATCCTTTGATTTGAACTTTTTAAGCATACTATCATCTCTCCTTTATATATTTTTTAATTTGTAGTAGGGAAATTTTCCTATTCATTAACTTATATTCGACATGATTTTTCAAATTCCTTCTTTTTGCTGAAATCTTCCTACTTTATCCTAGCCACTATCAAGTAAAAGCTACCATCACCATCATGGTCTATAAATCTTAAGGCATACCTTCCCCTTTCATAGACCATGGTATAGCCTGGAAAATCTGATAAGGATATTATGTCTATGATATTCCCATCGCTTTTAATTTTACCCTTATACTCCTCATGGATTTCTAAAATTCTATCCTGCTCATTTTTAAATCCAGTATATTGAGTAGCCTTTCATAGGCCTCTCTATTTTTGGGGTGCTTTTTTAATACTTCCATGGCCACTTTTTCTGCTGACTCATATTCAAGCCATTCAGTATAATGGGTAGTATAATAGGTAATTCATAAATTTTTTCTTTTTTAATTTTAGACTCCCAAATTTCTATCATATATTTTAATAACTGAAAAGCAATATCTTTGCTAGCATAACTTTT
>JAAYEU010000114.1 GCA_012728595.1 Tissierellia bacterium | reverse complement strand
TCTTCAACGAATAGGTTTATATATTGTCCTATGTCTAAATCCATAATCACACCTCCACTTTCCTAATTATTTCATCAGCTATATGGTTTAAAGGCACGATTTTGTCTATACAATTTGTATTTATAGCTGCTTTTGGCATTCCAAAAATTACAGAAGATTCCTCATCCTGTGCGATGGTGAACCCATTAGATTTTTTTAAGGATATAATCCCTTTAGACCCATCTGCCCCCATGCCAGTCATTATAACTCCAATTTTATTAATACCATCAAGTTTTGCTACAGAATTCATCAACACATCTACAGATGGTCTTAATCCTTTAATGGGCTCATCCTTATTTAAACGAATGACATAATCCTTACCCCTTTGAACTACTTCCATATGGAAATCCCCAGGTGCTATGTAACAATTACCCTTTGTTAGTATATCCCCATCTTCTCCTTCCTTGACATTGATATTAGAGATATTGTTCAATCTCTCAGCAAGAGATTTGGTAAACTTTGGAGGCATATGTTGCACTATAACGATAGAAGCATTGATATCCTTTGGTAATAATGGTATGACCTGTTGTAATGCCTTAGGGCCACCAGTTGAACTTCCAATTGCAATAATATAATCAAACCCATCTTTGCTATCCTTTAGACTACTTTTAGATGTTATGCTTTCTTTTATAGCATCATCTGATGCCCTCATAATGGGTTTTACGTTGACATTACACTTGGCAGCCATCTTAATCTTATCTATGATCTGACTTCTAATGGTCTGTTTATTAAGGCTGAATATGTTATTTGGCTTAGGGATAAAATCTATGGCACCCTTATCTAAAGCCTCTAATGTGAAAATGGCATCTTCCTGGGTTAAATTGCTAACCATAATAACAGGTAGATTATATTGGCTGACAATTTTCTCTAATGTAGCAATCCCATCCATGACTGGCATTACAATATCGAGGGTTATCAAATCTGGCTTTAGGACAGGAATCTTTTCTAGGGCCTCTTTCCCATTTTTAGCCTCCCCTACTACCAATATATCATCATCGGAACTCAGTATATCCGTTAATATCTTTCTTGCAAATAATGAATCGTCAACTATTAATACTCTTACCAATTAAATCAACCCCTTATTTCTTAATTCCCTTTGTTTATGAAAGATGAAGCTTATAATCCTATCTCTATCTTCTTCATTTAGTTCCACAAATTTAACGCCAATTCCATACTTGTAATAGAAAATATCAACTTCTTCTATTCTGACAACCTTACCCGTTGCAACTATTTGATGGTTGTTAATAAAAAAACTGCATAATACTTGATCACCAATTTTATGTTCGTAATTTGAATATAGCTTAATTCCTCCACCACTTATATTCTGGCTCCTACAATTTTCTTCAATTACCCTTCTCTCCCCATCTTCTTCTATAACAAACTCCTTCTTTACTGGTACATCTACTTCCAATCGATAAAAACGCCTTAATTGAACCCTATTAACATCAGAAATCCTCTTCAATTTAAGCCTATAAATCTTACTATTATCCCTATCCAACACCTTTGCTCTAAAAAAATACTTTCCCTTATCCTCAATTATGTAGCTAACCTCTACTATTTCATCCTTATTGAGTAACACTATGTTCCTTTTATGTAAAGGTCCACTCACTATAATAATTTCATCATCCAAAATGTCCAAAATTTGACTAGGATATACTCCATTAGCCTTCGATTTTATTCTCTTTATATTAATTTTATGGCCTAAGCTTAGTTCCACCGTCCCATCTCTCATACTAATAACCGCCTCTCTTAAAAAGTAAATTTTTCAATTTACTAGTGAAACTGTCCTTCTTATCCATTTTCACACCGTTATTAGGTTCTACAAATTTTAATGCCATGAAATTAATCCTTTTCGATATGGTCGACCTGGGATTAGATAAAATAAAGGGTATTTGCTCTTTAACTGCTCGACTTACCAAATTGCTCCTTTCCAAAAAACCTAAAAAGTTAAGCTCAGTTTTTAGAAAGTTATTTGCAGCCATATTCAACTTATTGAAGGTTGTAATTGCCTCTTTTTTATTATTAACCATATTGGTAACTACATTTAGTTTGCTCTCATAGCCGTTGTTAATCAAAGTTTTAATCATAGTGTAGGCATCCATTATAGATGTAGGGTCTGGAGTCGTTACGATGATAACTTCATCTGCTGCCATAACAAATTTGGTTACTAAGTCAGATATCCCCGCCCCTGTATCTATTATTATAAAATCTATAGAAGATTCTAGCCTTTCCAACTCCTCTATCAATCTAATGATATTCTCATCGTCCATAACGGATAGCTCTTCTAAGCCAGAACCACCAGATATTAATTTAATTTCTTCTGGCCCAGTATTAATTATTTCATTAATGCTTTTCCTTCCTAATATTAAATCTAATATAGTGTATTTGGCATTAGTTCCAGTTAGTATCTCCACATTTGCTAAACCCAAATCTGCATCTAAAACTAGAACCTTATGCCCTAATCGCTTAATGGATATGGCTAAGTTTATAGCAAAATTAGTTTTACCAACCCCCCCTTTTCCACTTGTAATGGCTAACACCTTTGCCTTTTTATTAGCCGCTCTACTTTTTTCTTTATTTCGCATCAGTTCCCTTAGTCTCTCAGCTTGATCTTTCATTTATATCTCCCCTAATAAACTATTTACAATCTTTTCCCTGTTTATTAATTCGATATCATCTGGAACATTCTGACCAGTTGTTATATAGGAAAGGGGCTTATTAGTTAACATCTTTACATTTAATATGTTTCCTAAATTTTCACATTCATCAACCTTAGTGAAAATTATCTTATAGTCAGGAATAAAATTATATTGTTTGATGATAGATTGTAATATTTTATATTCAGTTGTACAGCTTAATACTAAAAATACCTCTTTATTTTTAATGGAGTTCATTGCTTTAAAAATTTCATCGCCCTCTTGTATTTCCTTATGGTTTCTTCCTGCAGTATCAACCAATATAATATCCTTATCATTTAAGTTCACTAAAGCCTTATACATATCCTCTTCGTTATAAATTATCTTTAAAGGCAATTGTAATATATCGGAGTAGACCCTTAACTGTTCTATGGCTGCAATCCTGTAGGTGTCAGAGGTAATTAAGCCTATATTGTATTTACCCTCCATAACCAATTTACCTGCAATTTTTGCTAGTGTTGTAGTCTTCCCTACGCCAGTTGGCCCTATAAAGAATACTAATTTTTGATTTAAATCATCTGTATTCAAGGGCTCAGCCAGCCCAACATATTCTAATAGGGTCTCACGCAATATGGTTTTTATTTTAATGTTGTCCTTATCTTCAAAATTAACTTGTTCATTAAGTCTTTTGAAAATGCTATTAGCTATAGAGTAATCAACTCCATTTTCAATTAGCTTATGCTTGTATTTTTCCAATTGTTCTGGAAGTTTTGAACCATTGTCCTTTACTTCCGAACTTATTTTTTGAACCATATCCTTTAAAACGTTTAATTCATAACTTATTCTATTCAGCCTTTCATCATATAAATCTCCTTTATTTGACCTGCTATTTTCATAAGCTGCTGTAATCTCTACCATCGGTTTTTTAAAAAAACCCAATAAACCTTTCTGCTTGATAGTTCTAGTGCTTAAAATAACGGCTTCAGAACCAAGTTCCTTCTTTAGTTTGTTCATAGCTTCATGGGTGGTATATCCTACATATTTTTTAATTCTCATTATAAATTCACCATCCCAACAGATTGAACTTCAACTGTAGGTTCAATTTCGTTATATGATAAGACGATTAAGTCACGAGTCAACTGTTCTGTTAAGCGCTTAAAATACAATCTCACTATTGGTGCCGTCAAGATTATAGGCTGCTCCCCAATAGAGGTAAGTTTTTGTACTGCTTTTAGGGTGTTGTTTAAAATCCTTTGAGCAGTATTAGGCTCTAGTGTTAGATATGAACCAGTCTCAGTCTTGCTAATTGACTTCATTATAATATCTTCCACTTCGCTATCTAGGGTAATAACATTTAAGGTACTATTTTCAACGTATTTATTTGTTATATACCCTGAGAGCCTTTGTCTAACATATTCAGTCAATAAGTCTGTATCTTTTGTGATGGTACCATAATCTGCTAAAGTTTCTAAAATGGTTACCATATCCCTTATGCTTATTTGTTCTTTTAATAGATTGGATAATACCTTTTGAACTTCTCCAATTGAAAGAACCTTAGGTACAACTTCCTCAACAACTGTTGGATAGTCTTCCTGTACATTGTCGATGAGCATTTTTACATCCTGTCTTCCGATTAATTCGTAAGCTCTTTCCTTAATTACCTCAGTTAGATGGGTAGCTATAACCGATGGAGGATCAACGACTGTATAACCAAATATTTCCGCCTTTTCTCTTTCACTTTCACTTATCCATTTAGCAGGTAATCCAAAAGCTGGTTCCACAGTTTCGATTCCTTCTATATCCCCTTCAGCAGTGCCAGGGTCCATAGCCAAGTAGTGGTCAAAATATACTTCACCCCTTGAAACTTCTACCCCCTTAATTTTAATAATATACTCATTGGGATTAAGTTGAATGTTGTCCCTTAATCGAACTATAGGCACTACTAAACCCAATTCCATGGCAATTTGCCTACGTATCATGACAATTCTATCTAGTAAGTCACCACCCTGGTTTACATCAGCCAAGGGTATTAAACCATATCCAAGCTCAAGTTCAATCTCGTCTACCTTCAGCAATCCTAATACATTCTCAGGTTTTCGTAATTCTTCTGCTGCTGAAATTTCCTCTACCGGCTCTTCAATCTCCTCTTCAGTACCTCTGTCCATTACATATCCAATAACGATAAAGGTAGATCCTAATAACAAATAGGTAAAAAATGGCAAGGTTGTGGTAATACCTAAGAATATTAGTACTCCCCCCACCAGATATAAGACTTTAGAATTGTTTTTAAATAGCTGATCTATTAAATCCCTACCTAAATTGGATTCTGAAGCCGCCCTTGTTACTACTAAACCCGTTGCGGTTGATATCAATAGAGCAGGTATCTGGCTGACTAATCCGTCACCAACGGTTAATAGAATATAAGTTTGTAGGGCTTCTTCTATAGCCATGCCAGAAAAAATACCAGTGGCCAGTCCTCCAATTATATTGATTATGGTAATTAGAATCCCTGCTATTGCATCTCCCTTAATAAATTTGGTAGCCCCGTCCATAGCTCCATAAAAATCAGCATATCTTTGAACATCTTTTCTTCTCTTTCTAGCCTCTTCTTCTGTAATTAAGCCGGCGTTTAAATCTGCATCAATAGCCATCTGCTTCCCTGGCATTGCATCTAGGGTAAATCTTGCTGATACCTCTGCTACCCTTTCAGCTCCCTTAGTTATTACTATAAATTGTATTATAACGATTATCAGGAATATGACAAAACCAACTACTAGATTGTTCTGAATAACGAACCTACCAAAAGTTTCAACTACAACACCTGCATCGGCATCTGTTAAAATTCCTCGCGTAGTTGATACGTTTAATGCCAATCTAAAAAGGGTTGCAACTAAGAGTAAAGATGGAAAAGCAGAGATTTCCAGCGCATCTTTAACATACATAGCAATTAATAAGATGAGCAAAGATAAAGCAATATTAATAGTTAATAAAACACTAAGTAGACCTGATGGTATAGGAATAATTATTATTAGAACAATTCCAATAATCCCTAAAGCAACAATGATATCACCAAATTTCATCGTCTATCCTCCTAAATTCATCCTTTAAGCTGTATACATATGCCAATACTTCTGCCACAGCCTCATAAAATTCTTCAGGTATCAAATCTCCAACTTCAACTGTATCATATAGGGCTCTTGCAAGAGGCCTATTCTCAATTAGTGGAATAGAATGTTCCTTGCCTACCTTTTTAATATTCTCTGCCACCACATTTGCCCCCTTAGCAAGCACATAAGGAGCGTCATAAAGACTGCTATCATATTTAATAGCAATTGCAATATGGGTAGGGTTTGTTATAATTACATCGGCTTTTGGCACATCCTGCATCATCCTTGACATGGCAATTTGCCTTTGCCTCTCCCTTATTTTTGACTTTATTAGAGGGTCTCCCTCCGTCTGTTTAAATTCCTCTTTTATTTCCTGTTTGGTCATCATCAAGCTTTTTTCATGTTCTCTCCACTGAAAGAAATAATCGATTACGGATATAATAGCTAAGGCTCCCACTATCCTTATCGAAAAACCGAATAGTAGACTAGAAAAATTCCCTAGGAAAGAAGTAGTATTAAATTTTTGGAGGTTAATTATCTTAAGCAAATTCTTATTCAGATAGGAATAAGCAATATATCCAATTAAAGCTATCTTTAATATGGCCTTTGCTAATTCTACTAAAGCTCTTTTGGAAAAAAGTCTTTTAAAGCCCTCTACAGGATTAATCCTATTCAACTTTAACTTCAAGGGTTTAGAAGTGAACAAAAAACCTACCTGCAAATAGTTTATTATAAGCCCCGCAATGAAGGAGATAAATATAATTGGGCCAACTAGTACAAAGAAGGATGACAGTATCTTTATGAAGTTGATCATCAGGTTATTTTCATTAAATAATTGATCAACATTTTCAATGCCCTTATAAACATCCCTAATAAACTTTAATAGGTAGTTTATGAAATATTTACCTAATAATCTTATTCCTAATATAGAAACTAGCAATATAAAAGTAGTTGTTACCTCTTTACTCTGCAGGACTTGTCCTTCTTCCCTTGCTTCCCTACGCCTTTTAGGGGTTGGTTTTTCAGTTTTTTCTGCATCAGCAAATAACTGTAAGTCTAAAATTAACTTCATATTATCAACCTTTTATAAACAAATTAAGGAAATAATATATTCCGTTGATTGCCTTATCAAAAACTACCGGTACAAGCTTGTAGAAAACTGGTACAGAAATTCCTACTATCAATAAGCCTACCAAAATCTTTAGTGGTAGACCTACTACAAAAACGTTCATCTGTGGTATTGTTCTAGCTAAAATACCCAATAAGACGTCTATTAAAAATATAGTGACCACAACTGGCACACTTAATTTAAATCCTATGGAAAAGACCTCCGACAAAATATCTATTAAGAAGAGTCCATCTTCTGTAATGGGATAAAAATCTCCTATGGGAATAAAATCGTAGCTATCCACTAATCCATTTATTATTGAATGATGACCATTTATAGACATAAATAATAAAAAGGCCAATATGTAATAAAAATTTCCCATTACTGGTACCTGTATCCGATGCTGAGGATCCACTACATTTACCATTCCAAATCCAATCTTCATATCGATAATCTGCCCCATTACATAAAAAGTAGTGAAAAAGCTATAGCTTATAAAACCTATAAGCAATCCAATTATTAACTCCTTAAATACGAGTATGAAAAAAGAAGTTTCTAAGTATGTGGTTCCAACATTTAAACTTAATGTTAATAAAGTAGATAAAATGAAAGAAAATGCTATTTTTAATAAATTAGGTGTATTTTCAATACCAAAAAAAGGTGATATAACAAAAATTCCAGTGGTTCTAACAAAGATCAATAGAAAAATCTCGTATTGATTGAATAACAAGTTTAATATTTCTTCCATAATAAACACCTAGCTATTGTATATATAAGTTTATATCGCTAAAAAGACTAGTAGCAAATTGGGTAATAAGCTTCATTATCCAGGGGCCAAAAATTACTAAGGATAGAAGTACGGCTACTATCTTAGGAACAAAAGCCAACGTTGCTTCTTGGATTTGGGTTACAGCCTGGAATATACTTACTATTAACCCAACTATCAAACTAAAGATCAACATAGGAGCTGCCATCATTAGGGTTGTTCTTACAGCATCTTGGGCTAATTTCAATACATCACCTTGACTCATATAATCACTCCTATCTAAATCCTAGTACCAAGGATTTAACAATTAAATTCCAGCCATCTACTAAGACAAACAGCAATATCTTAAAAGGCAATGAAATTATTACTGGAGGTAGCATCATCATACCCATGGACATTAATGTGCTAGCTACAACCATATCTATCACTAAAAATGGCACATAGATAACAAATCCAATTTGGAAAGCGGTCTTTAGCTCACTAATTATAAAAGCAGGTATAAGAACGTGATTTGGGACCTCCTCTAAATTGTTAACAGTATCTAAGTTCTTAATGTTTAAAAACAAGGCTAAATCCTTGTCCCTAGTCTGTCTAAACATAAATTCTCTTATAGGCTCTAAAGCCCTTTGTAAGGCGACTTCCTGGTCTATCTCCTCTCTTAAGTAAGGCTGAAGTGCTTCTTGGTTAATCTGTGAGCCTATAGGAGCCATGATAAAAAAAGTCAGAAATAGTGCTAGTCCAATTATCACTTGGTTAGGAGGTGTTTGTTGAAGTCCTAACGCATTTCTTATAAAAGATAGCACTATTATTAACCTAGTAAAACTAGTCATCATTATAAGGATAGATGGGGCTAGGGTCAGCACCGTTAAAAGGAACAATATCTGTAAAGAAAATACATAGTTCCCCGACTGGCCACCTACTAGCCTATCTATCGTTGTTAAATCAGGTTCTGCATAGGCAACTTTACCTATTGTGATTATTATAGCAATAATTAAAATTGTCCTAAGAATCTTTCTCATCGTTACCTTCTTCCTTATCTATAACTTTACTCGATCTGTCTAATACCCTTTTCATATCCCTCTGTATACGATTAAAGAAGTCATTGTACCTTGAATAACTATCCCTATATGCACTTAAATGGTCCTCAAAGCTTTCGATATCTAAGAAATCCTCTTGAGGGATTTTGTCTAAAACTTCTATAGCGTTATTAGTTATGGCTAAAATATATATATAATCTTTGACTTGTACTGCAAGGACTCTTAAATTAGTCCCGATACTTAAACTATCAATTATTCGCATGTATTTGCTAGTAATAAACCTTTTGCCGCTCTTTGCTAGAAATCTTGTCCCCAAAATAGCAATGACTATTACCAGTATGGTCATAGTAATATAAAAGACCAACCTTAAAATTGCTTTTCCTAAACTGTAACTTTCCATGTCAGCGGCATATGCTATCTTATTTATCGATAACAATAACAAGATGATGGTATTCATTAATTGTACTTTCATTTCCATTTCTAGCCCAAAGCCTTCTTAACAGCCTCTATTACTCTGTCATGTTGGAAGGGCTTAACTATAAAGTCCTTTGCACCAGCTTGTATTGCCTCAATAACCATGGCCTGTTGCCCCATGGCTGAGCACATGATTATCTTTGCATCGGGATCGATGCTTCTAATTTCCTTTACTGCTTGAATTCCATCCATCTCAGGCATAGTGATATCCATGATGACCAATTCAGGTTTTAACTCTTGATATTTCTCCACAGCTACAACTCCATTTTCAGCTTCCCCTACTACCTCAAATCCATTTTTGGTCAATATGTCCTTTATCATCATTCTCATAAATGAAGCATCGTCGACTATTAAAATTCCCTTTGCCATATCAATTCCTCCT
>JAAYEU010000022.1 GCA_012728595.1 Tissierellia bacterium | reverse complement strand
CACCAATTCTTTTGCTTAATACGGCTGTAATTGCTGCTGTTAATGTAGTTTTACCGTGGTCTACGTGACCTATTGTTCCTATATTGACGTGAGGTTTGGTTCTTTCAAATTTTTCCTTTGCCATTCTTTATTCCTCCTTAACATTAAAATTCTACTAGAAAACTCTTCCGGGTGTTTCTTATAAATATTTGGAGCCCATGACCGGACTCGAACCGGTGACCTCTTGCTTACCATGCAAGTGCTCTACCTGCTGAGCTACATGGGCATCTAAAACCACTGTAACTTATTTTACTACCTATAGAATTAGTTGTCAATAGGAAATTTAATATTCTTTTAATTCTAGATATCTTTCTAATTTCCTTTTTACCCTTTGCAAGGCATTATCTATGCTTTTTACATGCCTTTTTAATTCATCAGCAATTTCTTGATAGGACTTGCCATCAAGATATGCCATCAATACTTCCCATTCTAAATCACTTAAAAGTTCCACAATCTTATTCTCCATTGAGTATAGTTTTTCACTACTTATTATCAATTCCTCTGGGTCTGTAACCTTACCCCCAGATATTACATCTAGTAAAGTCCTATCAGACTCATCATCATACAATGGCTTATTCAAGGACACATAAGAGTTTAGTGGAATATGTTTTTGTCTAGTAGCCGTTTTAATAGCAGTAATTATCTGTCTAGTGATGCAAAGCTCTGCAAAAGCTTTAAAGGAAGTAAGCTTGTCCCTTCTATAATCACGGGTAGCCTTAAAAAGTCCTATCATACCTTCTTGAATAATGTCTTCTTTGTCTGCTCCAACCAAAAAGTAAGCTTTAGCTTTTACTCTGACAAAATTCTTATATTTAGTAATTAGATATTCTATGGCTTCAGGATCCCCCGTTCTAGCCTCTTCAACAATATCTTCATCGGACATATCATCGTAATTGGTAACATCCAACTCTTTGTATAATCCTAAACCCACCAAACATCCCTCCAAAACCGTGTTTGAAAGATACCCCACAATTAACTAAATTATAATTTAATAACTAAAATTAGTCAAGTTTTTGATTCTTCTTTTGCCACAGGTCCTTAAGCTTTTTTATGGTTTCTTCATCTAAGCTTCCTATAAATAGATCAGTTTTAGTCTCTTCCTTGCTTTTCTTCTTCATCATCAACTTCTTTTGATTTTTAATTTCCGCTTCCAATTCCCTGGCAGATATCCTAATTCCTCCCCTGGCTAAAACTATCTGCTGTTCCATCCAATCGGAGGTAGCTACCCTTACCCGCCTACTTTTCCCAATATCATCTAATACCTTTTCTATATATTGGTCTGCGGTTTCGTTTTCCTTAGTGTATATTATGTCCACTCCTTTAATAGTCTCTTTTTTACCAACATTTCTCTTTACCATATGGGCATCGAAAACTATTATAACTTTAATCCCCGAAAAATGTTGATATTCTGACATAATTTCTATAAGTTCTTCTCTTGCCAATTCCAAACTCATACTGCTTAATTCCCTTAGGCTACTCCAAGAATTTATGATATTGTAGCCATCAACAAATAGGAATTCCTCGTATCTATTACTTTTTTTTCTCATGGCTCTGCCTTACCACTTCATATATTAATATTGATGCTGCATTAGATGCATTAAGAGAAGAAACTTTTCCAAACATGGGGATTTTTACTAAAAAATCACATTTCTCTTTCACCAACCTAGATATCCCTTTACCTTCACTACCAACTACCAGCGCAACTGCCCCCTTAATATCCATATTAAAATAATAGCTCTCACCCTCTGCATCGGCCCCATATACCCATAAGCCCTTATCCTTTAATAGGTCAATGGTGTTTGATATATTGTTGACCTTGGCCACCATCATATGCTCAACAGCACCTGCTGAACTCTTATAGACTGTTGAGGTTACTTGAGCTGCTCGCCGCTTAGGAATTATTACTCCGTGTACCCCCGCGCATTCAGCAGTCCTTATTATAGCCCCTAAATTGTGAGGGTCTTCAATTCCATCTAAAATAATTACAAAGGGTGGTTGCCCTAACTGCTGGGCTCTCTTTAATATATCACCTACGGAATAATAGGTATAAGGGCTTACCAAAGCAGCTACCCCTTGGTGGGCTCCACCCTGGGCTATTCTGTCCAATTTCCCCTTATCCACCCGCTGTATTGGGATGTTTTTATCTCTTGCAATGCCAACAATCTTTAAGATGGAACCCTTTAAATTGCCTTCCAGTATATAAAGTTTTTCTACCTGCCTATCCGATTTTAATATTTCTAGAATTGGATTCCTGCCAATTATATATTCTTGTTCCATTTCTCATTCCCACTTTCTCCTTATAGTTCTATAAATTCTTAAACATCTCTCTAACCTCGACTATTTTACCACAGGTCATACTGCCTTCTGGACAGGGACCATTAATACATCCAGGCCCTGCATTTTTAAATAGGGTTGGATATACCCCTTTTACCAACCTAAGCATCTCTATGGCAAGCCTTCTTATTTCCCATTGGGCCCTATTACAGCTTCTAAGTCTGAAAAAGTTTAATAAGGTCCTGGCATTCATGGTAAAGACTATCTTAGTTTCACAAGCGTTGGGAAAAACATATCTAGCATCTTCTATGGCCTGTTTTTCCGATTTTTGCCTAGCTTCCCTTTGACTTAACCCCTCTTTTATATACTCCTTATAATACCCATCAAATAAGATTTGGGTTATTCTATTATAGTATTCCTGATCTTTTTCCATAGCTTCTATAAATAGCCTTTTAGCTTCCGGATTTCCCTCTATTGAAGGTGGAATAATATATTCAAATTGGTCTAATTTTACATATCTTTGTGATTGCTGTGAATAGCTTGCTATTCTGTGCCTTACTAGCTGGTGGGTTAAGGTTCTTGAAACACCCTCAACAGCAAAAGTAAAGTTTACATGTTCTATTGGGGATTCATGGCCTAAGTCTACCAATAGTTCCAAAAATTTCTCCATATTCTCTCGGTCTAAGTTTTCCTCTATGGAGCTAATCCCAACAGGAGAATAACAAAGCTTTGCTGCAGATGCAATAAGCCTTTCCCCATCGGGTGTGTACCTTAATAATTCAACTTTCATCTTTTTCCCCCTTTTCTTTTGTTTAATTTCCCATCGGGATATTAACTATCATATCGAACAACTCCATCATCCTAGCATCTTGCCCAGTCAAATACAGATAACCTATTAAGGATTCAAATCCTGTTGCATATTTATAATCCATTACATCTGCATTCTTAGGGATGGATTTTTGCTTTGCATTCCTACCCCGTCTAACTAAGGCCTTCTCCTCTTCTGTCAAAAAACCCTTTAAGGCGTGGAGTATATCCGACTGGGATTTAGCCTTTACATATTGGGTTGCTTCGTTATGGAGTTTATTGACTGGAGTGCCTTTGTTCAGCAGATATGTTCGTATATAAAGCTCATATACCGCATCCCCTATATAAGCCAGTTGGAGAGGAGACAGCATCCTTATGTCCTCTCCTTTCAAACTCCTATTTATATTTCTAAAAGTATCTTTATATTCCCTTTCCATAAACTAAATTCTCTTCCATTTCACTCCTTCTTGCGTGTCTTCTAATATGATTCCCATATCCCTTAATTTGTCCCTAATTTCATCAGCTAGCTTGTAGTTTTTTTCCTTCCTAGCCTGAGTCCTCTTTTCTATTAATTCCAATATCTCTTCTTCTAATATCTCTTCTTCCTTAGATAAAATTCCCAATATTTGAGACAATTCAATCAGATTGTCATAGGTATATTGTACCACAGTTTTTGGAGTCTTTTCATCAAAATTGCTATTTGCATACTTAACCAGATCGAATAGGCAGGCTATGGCATCGGCTGTATTAATATCGTCCTCCATACTTTCGATGAAAGCCTTTTTGAACTTATCTATATCTGCCAAACTTTTTCTGTCTTCTTGGGTTAATTCCCTATCGGAACAATTTTTAAGTAGATATTCTAAATGGGATTTACCATTATATAGCCTATCCAATCCATTTTTTAGCTGTTCCATTACATCCTTGCTAAAGTTTATTGGATTTCTATAGTGGGCAGATAATAAAAAGAATCTTAGAACCTCTAAATCAAATTCCTTTGCAATATCCCTTACTGTAAAAAAGTTCCCCAAGGATTTTGACATCTTTTGATTATCTATTGTCAACATACCATTATGAAGCCAATAATTGGCAAAAGGCTTTCCTGTCAGGGTTTCAGATTGGGCTATTTCATTCTCATGGTGTGGAAATTGTAAATCCTCCCCTCCAGCATGGATATCTATAGTATCCCCTAAAAGGGTCTTAGCCATTACCGAGCACTCTATATGCCATCCAGGTCTACCCCTCCCCCAAGGACTATCCCAGTAAGGCTCCCCTTCCTTTGCTTTTTTCCATAGAGCAAAGTCCATAGGGTTTATCTTTTCTTCGTTAACATCTACCCTAGCCCCGGAAATTAGTTCGTCTATATTCTTTTTAGACAGTTTTCCATAATCTTCAGCGCTTTCTATATTAAAATACACATTCCCATCCACATTATAGGCTGCACCCTTTTCAATCAACTTTTCTATAAAATCAATCATATGCCTAATGTACTCTGTCGCCCTAGGATGGATGGTTTTTTCTTCATAAAGATTTAATCCCTTTGCATCTTCTTCAAAAGCCTTTATATACTTTTCTGCAATCTCTTTAGCAGTCTTATTCTCCTCATTAGCCCTATTTATAATCTTATCATCTATATCGGTATAGTTTACAACGTATTTAACCTTGTAACCCTTATATATAAAATATCTCCTTAAAGTATCGAATACCACCATAGGTCTTGCATTTCCCACATGAATATAATCATAAACAGTTGGTCCGCACACATACATGGTCACTTCATTTTCTTTTATAGGTTTAAATTCTTCTTTCTTCCTGGTTAAGGTATTATACAATTTCATACTAAAACCTCCCCTTTATTCAATGCACCATTCACAATTAACAATTGTTTTGGTCTAGCTTTTGGGGCTTCTTGGTGGTCTTCGGTCGTCCCAAAATGCCCTAGTGATGGACCCAAACAATTGTCCATTGTCAATTGATAAAAAATTCCGCCTCTAATTAAAGAGACGGATTATTCCCGCGGTTCCACTCTTTTTGGTTGAAACCCAACTTTGTTACGTATAACGCCGTAAACCGTATTACTCTACTTTAGTTTCAAGTAATAAGTTCAAAGGTGCATTTCGACTATAATTTAACCTTAAAATCCCTTTCAGCCAGTGGGGATTTCTCTCTGGAAGGTATTATAGTCTACTTCTCCCTTTCATTACTTTTACTATATTTATATTAATTTCACCTTAAGATTACCTGATATTAAGATTAAATCCACCTCAATACTATAGGTATTGTTTTTCTACATATTCTATTCTATTCAGTATATTTTGTTTACCTAATAGATAGATTATACTAGTTAGTTCTGGACCATGAATGTTTCCAGTAAGGGCAATTCTAACGGGCATGAATAGATTTTTACCCTTTATACCAGTAGCTTTTTGTATTTTTTTCATAATGGTCTTAGCAAACTCTTCATCTACCTCATCTATAGCTTCTAACTCCTCCCTAAAAGCACTTAGAAGGGTAGGAATATGGTCCATCTTCAACATGGATAAGGCCTCATCATTTTCAGGTTTGATCTCATTATCAAAAAATATTCCAACCTTATCTACTATTTCAGACAGATTGGAAAGGCCTTCCCTTACCGTTTCCACTAATACCTTTAGCCAATCATACCTTTCTTCTGCAAACTTATCATCTATTAAATTTGCTTCTTTTAAGTAGGGTATGGCAAGGTCAGTCAATTTATCTAAATCATAATTCTTAATATAGTGAGAGTTTACCCAGTCTAGCTTATCCTTATCAAAAATTCCACCAGTTTTGGATACCCTTTCAAAGGAGAACTTTTCGATTAGTTCTTCCATAGTAAGTAACTCTTCGTTATCCTCCGGGCTCCAACCAACTAAAGCTAAGTAATTTATCAGCCCTTCTGGTAGATAACCCTTATCCCTAAAGTCCTCAACAGCTACATCTCCGTGGCGTTTACTTAGTTTTTTCCTATCCTTATTTAAAACCGTTGGTAGATGGACGTATACTGGCTTTTCCCAGCCAAAAACTTCATACAGGTATACATGTTTAGGAGTAGATGATAACCATTCTTCTCCCCTTACTATGTGGGTAATACCCATAAGATGGTCGTCAACTACAACTGCCATATGGTAGGTAGGATAGCCATCAGATTTTAATAGTACCTGATCGTCTATGTCATTAGTATTGATGGTGATAGTGCCTCTTACTAGGTCATCGAATTTAATATCAGTATTTGGAGGCAATTTCAACCTAACTACATATTCTTCACCATTAGCAATCTTTTCTTTTGCCTCTTCTAAACTTAAACTCCTGCAAAGGCCATCATACTTGGGGATAAGGCCTTTAATTTTTTGTTCCTCCCTAACCTTATCTAACCTTTCTTTGGAACAGAAACAGTAGTAGGCATATCCTTTTTCAATTAACTCATCTACATACTTTCTATAGATTTCAAGCCTTTCCGATTGGATATAAGGTCCGTATTCACCTCTTTGAACCAACTTTCCATCCTCTAAAAATACACCTTCATCATATTCAATACCTGCCCACTGCAAGGATTCAATTAGATTTTCAATGGCTCCTTCCACATACCTGGTTCTATCTGTATCTTCTATTCTCAATATGAACTTACCATTATTGTGCTTTGCAAACAGGTAATTATATAGAGCAGTCCTAAGTCCACCGATATGAAGATAACCTGTAGGACTTGGAGCAAATCTTAACCTAACTTCTCTCAAATCCAGCTGCCTCCTTTCATTTTAGTTACCCCTATATTATATATTAGTTACTTTTTTGTGTAAACCCAGTTCCCATTATCCAAATATTTTGTTTAAAAAGCTCATTATTGCATCTAGTATCCGGCCTAGGAAGGATTTTATCTCTATATTTTGTTGGGCTATTCTATCTAT
>JAAYEU010000113.1 GCA_012728595.1 Tissierellia bacterium | reverse complement strand
TGAACTCCCTGTCTTCCATTGGGTTTAATGGGTCTTGGTTTGCTAACTGGGTTGTCAACAACCTTAAAAAGGCCATTTTGTCTAGATCGTTATTGGGAGCATTTTCTACTTTTTTCTCCTTTTCATCATCAAACCGATGGATAAGTTCTAAATCATCATAATTGTTGACTCTCAACTTGTCACCTCCTATGCCAATAGGTTCAATTGGCCGTCGTGATAATTATCCTGGACTCTGTTAATTGTCTTTTCCTCATAGGCTTGGAATTCATTTAATCCGCCTTTTCTTGCCTTTATTTTTTGTGGCTTATGATTTAGGAAAAATTCTTGTCTATTTTCCCTTTGGAAGTCTTCATTTGTCCCTACAAAGACTTCAAATGTTTTAATTTCTAAGCCATTTTCCTTCATCTCTTCTTTTAGAAGGAATAAGTTGGTTTCAATTAATTCCTTGGTCCTATAGTTGTCCACCATAACCTTTGCTAGAATACCCTTATCTTCCATCTCCATTTTTAGTACTAGTTCTCCTAATAGGTCTGGCTTTAATCTTATCCTTATTTCTTGCCTGTTTTCATCTACTACCAATTTAGCCTTTTCAACTATCTGTTCAAATACCTGTTTTTTATCTATTGCTTCAAACTCTTCTATTTCTATATTTGGACTGCTTCTAGTTGATAGTTTGTCTTCTACTTGGTAGGGTATATTCAGTTCTACTTCATTATCCATGGGCTCCTCAGAGCTTGTGTTAACTACTTCTACATCAGCTTCGCCCTTGCTTAGCTTTTTCCCACCGTTTAACTCTAGCTCTTTTGAGCTGGCCTCATACAGGTTTGATTCTTCAGGTATAACTATATCTATGTTCTCTTCAAGTTCTAATTGTGGCTGGTCTACTAGTCTTTCTTTATTCTCCAAATTAAAGCCTACGTCTTCTAGTAAATCCTTTAAGGAAGCAAGTTCAGCTTCAAGCTCCGGAAATAAGGCTTGTGCCATTTCAGATATTGGGATGTTTTGATTGTCCTTTGGTAATACTAGATCATTTAGTATATTTTCTACTAGATTTATTGTTTCCACTAGTCTTTGATAGTCTTCAATGGGTATTATGGTGTTTTCTTGTAAGTCCATTTCCGTTAGCAGGCTAGACAATTGTTCAATAATAACTCCTAGCTCTTCTAGATTAAGATTGTCTAAATCTTCAGTTAATAAATCTAGATTTAATGCTAGCCCATGTATGAAGTTGGTATAGTAGTTGGTTTCATCTATGGATGCTTCTGGAAGAGTATATTCTTCTATTTCTGTGTCTTTAAACTTGTTTGATTTTAAATCCTCTTTTCTGGTTGGTGCGATATCGGTTTTCTCTTCTGATGTTTTGTTTTCTACCTTGTTTCTCTCCTTTTCCAGTGCTTGGGCAAAATCCTTATCCTTTACTTTGGTGTCATTCTTGGTTGCTACAAAGTCTTTTTCTAAGCTTTTGAAATCCGTTGGTAATATAGCTAGTTTTAACAATGTTTCACCTCCTCTTTAATCTTTTTTATGGTCTAGCTAACATTTGAGTTAGCTTAGAGGCATTATCAGTTTCCATGTTATCCATTATGTTGGATAGGGTTTTATTGTTCATCCTTGAAAGCACATCTACTATAATGGTTGCGTCGGATATTTCATAAAGTGGTTCTGAATTTATCTCTAAGGAGGTTACTGTGTCTTCATTTTCCATCATCTTTTCTACTATTCTAGCTACCCTGTCAGGGCTCATCCTATTATAGGTGCTTACTAAATCATCTATCTTGCTGTTGTATTCCGTCATAAATTGAACAGCCCTACTTATATCGTTAATTACCGAACTTTCTTCTCCAGTTAGTTCTTCTTCTCTTCTAATTGCAGTAAATAACTGTTCTTTGAAACCATCGTCTTCTATTTGAGAAAGAACTTCTGCAGATTTTAAAATAGATAGGTTTTTGTAAATTATTCCCAATTCCTCAAAAGAGAATTTTTCACTATTTCCTATCTCATCTAATAATTCATCCGATGGCTTTGCTTCATAAAAGCTCGCTAAGCTAATAAGGTTGTTTCGCTCCATATTCTTGGATACCAGCTTATTGTCTAGTCTAGCTTTTAAATCCCTGTCAAGCTTATTAAGTATTTCCCCTCTTAAGCCATCTTCTATATAAAATAGGATGTTTACCACTCTATTTTCATTCATTTGACTGAGTATTTGTGGCAGCCTTTCTTTAAAATCGGCTTCCTTTTCATATCTATTTTCTATCTCATGGATGGTTAAAGTTAAGTCCTGGCTTTCCAGTCTACTTACCTCCCCTTGGAACTGTTTTTCCTTCTCAGCTTGTACTTCATCATAGATTGAAGATAGTAAATCCTTCCTAGATTCTAAGCTTCTAACTAAGGTTATTATTTCACCAGTTTTTGAGGATGAATTCGAGTTCATCAACCTAATAATTTCACTGTAAAGCTGTTCGTCATCCTTTTTTATAATGTAAAGCTTATCAGCTGCATCCGCTGGTTCCAAGGATAGATAGTAATCAGCTAAAAATGCCTTCTTTTCCTGGCTATCAAAGTCTGTTGGCAGGGTCTTGAAGCGGTCTCCAATCCCACCAGGAACCCTTGACAACAGATTGTTAACCCTTAATTTGAACGACATATTGTTAAAATATAGTAAGCTTAGGATTAGTATAGGCAGTACAATAGCAGTCAAAATAATGACCCATTTTCTTTTGCCTCTTTTATTATTTTGTTGTTCTATTTCCATCTTCTCTATATTCTCCATCTTTTCGCCCCCTATTGTCGGGTACTGACCTTAAAATTTACTATTGTATCGTTTAGTTTTTCTTCTTCTTTTTTTAATTCATATAAGTATTTTTCATATTCATTTTCTTTCAACTTTTCTAACATCTTTTTTTCCTTTATTGCATCGATCATTTCTGCCCTTTTTATCTGTAATTCCTTTTCCACTTGTGATACAATTTCTTTTTGGTTCTCAATTTTCTCATTTATATCTTTTATATAGTTATTGTACAAGACCAAATTCCCTACTCTAGTTTTTACTATGGTTGAATCTTTTTCATTAAGTAGATTCTTTTTGTGTTTAATAAAGCTATCCAGTTTGTTTTCTTCCCTATTGAGCCTCTGTTTTACGCTACCATATTGATTCTTCTTCAAATCTTCAACAGTTTTTTTGTAGTTTAAAACCCTCTCTAGCCTAAAATTAAATTTCATCTTAGCCTACCTCCATTATGATTCGCCGATTTTTAAGTTGATTTCTTCCATCATAGAGATAGTTTCCTCCATGGGATATGTTGCTAGTGTTTCCTGGGTTAAGAATTCATCGATTAAGTCTTTTACATCTATGGCTTTATCCAACTTTTTATTTGTACCCCTCTTATAAGCACCAATATTTATTAAGTCCTCAGACTCTCTATAAACCGCCATAATATTTTTTATTGAATTGGCCATTTTTAAATGTTCTTCTTTAACTATATTGGGCATTACCCTGCTCACACTTGCCAGTACATCAATGGCTGGATAGTGGTTTTGATTAGCTAGTTTCCTGGAAAGGATTATATGCCCATCTAGAATTCCTCTTACAGCGTCTGTTATTGGTTCATTAAGGTCGTCCCCATCTACTAGAACAGTATATAAACCTGTTATAGTACCCTTTGACGATGTTCCCGCCCTTTCAAGTAGCTTGGGTAAAAGGGCAAATACTGAAGGGGTGAAACCTCTAGTTACAGGTGGTTCTCCAATAGCTAGTCCAATTTCTCTTTGGGCCATAGCAAATCTTGTAACGGAATCCATCAATAACAATACATCTTTTCCCTGGTCTCTAAAGTATTCTGCAATGGCAGTAGTTACCAATGCGCCCTTTACTCTAATTAGGGCTGGCTGATCTGAAGTAACTACTACTACAACAGATTTTTTTAGCCCCTCTTCCTTTAAGTCCTTCTGCAGGAATTCCCTAACCTCTCTACCCCTTTCTCCAATTAAGCCAATTACATTGATGTCAGCAGAGCTGTTTCTTGCTACCATTCCCATTAGGGTGCTTTTACCTACTCCACTACCAGCAAAAATTCCTATTCTTTGGCCTTTACCACATGTAAGTAGCCCATCTATAGCCTTTATCCCAAGCGATAAGGGCTCTTTAACCAGTGTCCTCTCCAAGGGATTTGGGGGGAAGTTGGAAACGGGGTAGGTCCTTTCTGTTTTTATTAGTCCCTTATCGTCAATTGGATTTCCTAACCCATCCAGTACCCTACCTACTAATTCTTCTCCTACATTTACCCTTAAGGATTTCCCGGTAGCTACAACCTTACTCCCTGAAGCTATTCCCTCCATGTCCCCTAAAGGCATTAGTAGTATTTTATCGTCCTTAAAACCCACCACTTCAGCAGGTACAGGTTCATTCTTGTCATGAGGATAAATATTACAAAGCTCCCCTATGGTCGCAATGGGCCCATTGGATTCTATGGTAAGGCCTGTAACCTTTGTAATTTTCCCAGTAAACTTTATGAATCTCTTTTCATTTATCTTCCTTATATATTTACTTAAATCAATACTCTCAATCATCTTTATCACTCATCACTTAATATTGAGATTAGCAATTCTTTCACTTCTTTAAGCTGGTCTTTAATACTGACATCAACGCTCCCCTTAGAAGTTTCCAATATACAATCTCCCTTTTCCATATTGCTATTGACCCTAATCTCTAAATCATTTATTAGACTAGCCTTAGCTAATATGATATCCTTAGATCGATTAACCATTTCATAGTCCTCTTTGGAAACTATTATTGTCAATTTTTCTGAAACTTCCAGGTTGTCAATGCCGTTGGCAATAAGGGAAACTATTAATTCTTCATCTTCTTCC
This sequence comes from Tissierellia bacterium, assembly GCA_012728595.1. Classification (GTDB taxonomy): domain Bacteria; phylum Bacillota; class Clostridia; order Tissierellales; family Tepidimicrobiaceae; genus Tepidimicrobium. Next base: position 2,304 of record JAAYEU010000113.1, on the reverse strand, counting down.
ACCTTTTTATATATCACCTTTTCATAAATGGCTATCACCAACTGGATTATTTCCTGCTCTAATTCTTTCAATAGATTGCTGCGTGTTTTAATATACTCGTTCTTAATACATAAAGCTTCCTCTATGAGCTTGTTTGCCTCCTCTTTACCCTCTTTATATCCGGCTTCATAACCTTCTTTATAGCCTTTTTCTAAGCCCATTTCATAGCCAGCATCATAACCTTCATCCTTAGATTCTTGATAGATCTTCTTTGCCTTCTCGTTAGCTATATCTAATCGATCCTCATAGGCCTTATGGGCAGATTCAATTATTTTATTTGCCTCCTCTTCAGCCTTGGAGATTATTTCTTCTCCTTTAACCCTTGCTTCCTCTAGTAGTTTTTCGATTATTTCATCTTGTGCTTCTTGTTCTTGACTTTGGTCTTTAGAATCGACCCTATCGACTATATCACTTTCAATAACTCTGAAAGATTTAATAATATTAGACAATAATTTCATCTCCTCCTCTAGGAGTGATTATTTCTCCATCTTCTTCAAGCTTTCTTATTACATTTACTATGTTTTGTTGTGCCTCTTCTATATCCCTAATACGTACTGGTCCCATAAATTCGATATCCTCTTTTATCATCTCGGCTAATCGCTTACTCATATTGCTAAATATAACTTCTTTAACCTCTTCACTTGCACCCTTCAATGCAATAGCCCATTGGGCATTGTCGATTTCCCTAATAATCCTTTGAATACTTCTGTTATCTAAGGATGCAATATCCTCGAATACGAACATTCTTCTTCTAATTTCTTCGCTTAAATCTGCATCCATCATGTCTAGTTCTTCCATAATGAACTTTTCAGTTCCCCTATCAGCAGAATTTAGAATATCTACTACCGCCTGGATTCCACCAGTAGTTGTAAAGTCTTGAGAAAGGATTCCAGAGAACTTAGTTTCCAATACCTTTTCTATCTCCTTGATAATCTCTGGAGATGTCCTATCCATAGTAGCAATCCTCATGGTTACTTCACCTTGTTTTTCAGGCGGTAGACTTGCCAATATTTGTGATGCCTGAGTAGGATGTAAGTATGAAAGTATTAGGGCTATAGTTTGAGGATGCTCGTTTTGAATATAATTTAATAGCTGATTAGGATCTGCTTTTCTAATAAATTCAAAAGGTCTTACATGCAATGATGATGTCAATCTATTTATAATATCTACAGCCTTATCTGAGCCTAAGGCCCTTTCAAGTATTTCCTTAGCGTAGTCAATTCCACCTTCGGAAATGTATTCTTGAGCTAAAGCCATTTGATAAAAATCTTCGATGACTTGCTGCTTCTCTTCAGAAGAAACCATTCTCATATTGGCAATTTGTAGCGTCAACTCTTCGATTTCTTCCTCATTTAAGTATTTAAAAACTTCAGCAGATTTATCTGGTCCTAAGGCTATCAACAATATTGCAGCTTTTTCTTTACCATTAAACTGTCTCCTTACCATAACAAATCGCTCCTATTCATTTAACCAAGTTCTTAGTAATTGCGCTACAGCATCAGGATTCTTATCTACAAATCTGCTTATTTGCTCCATCATCTTTGATTCTTCAGTTGCAAATTCTAGCTCTTCCACTTCGTCCTCAATGGCTTGTAATTCTTTTAATTGAGCTTCCATTTCCTCTAGCTCTTCTAATTCCTTAACCTTCCTTCTTCTATAGACGAAATATCCAGTTGCTGCTGCTACTACAAATAAAGATAAAGCAATTATTAACCAGTTTAAATCCCTAGTATCCACAAGCTCTTCATCCTTATCTAAAGCTCCAAAGCTTTCTGCCTTAACAGCTACATTTCTTGTATCTAATCCTGTAGCTGCATATATCAAATCAGATATTTCCTCCTCCATCTCTGGAGAGAAGCTATTATCAATTAATACATCTCTATTAACAAGGACGGCAACGGTTATATCCTCTACCTGTCCCGGGGCCTTTCTTATCTCCTTATTGATCTCGTTGAGTTCATAGTTGATAATGCTACTCCTCTTATCATACCTTTCCCTGTCATCATCAGTCATTTGGTAGTCGTCACGATCATCTGGAGTTCCTCTAGCTATTCCACCCACCATGTGCTCTTCAATTTCTTCCATACTTCTGATTAACCCCTCTTCACTGCCTTCTAACGGCGGACTAAATTCTACTATTTTAGTACTTTCACTATCGAAATTGATTTTCACACTGGATCTAACGTCTACATTGCCTGGCCCAAAGATGTTTTCTAGAAACTTCCTTATGCTATCGTTAATTCTCATTTCTAAGTTGTTTTTTAT
>JAAYEU010000021.1 GCA_012728595.1 Tissierellia bacterium | reverse complement strand
TTTGGCAACTATGAAAGAGTCAAAACATGAAATGCTTAAGGCACAATGGAAAAAATTGATTAAAGAGCAAAGCGAAAGCGATTTGTCAATTAGGGAATGGTGTAGACAAAACACTGCTTATGCTGGGCCCATGTTAGGAGTAATGAGAAGTTGATTTTAATGGGAAGTAATCAGTAATAAGTCTTGGTTTTTAAAATCTTACTTTATATTACTTCCCATTAAATTACTTTCTAACCCAAACTATTTAACCAATCTAATAAAGATTTATTTTCCTGCCAAATAGGTAAATCATCCTTCGGAACCAGATTCATGCCTTTTTCTAAAGCCTTTCTTTTCATTTCTCCATCAATTCTAGCATAAATCTCTGTTGTTTTAATATCCACGTGGCCTAAAAGGTCTCTTATATATATTAAATTAACACCTGCTTGCAGGAGATGCATACTTTTACTATGCCTAAAACAGTGAGGGGTAAATTTATCTGGGAAATATTGTTTATAGGTTTCTTTTACTATTTTTACATATTTATCAACAATATATGAGATACCTTTCCTAGTTAATTTTCCCCCCATTCTATTTTGAAACAATGGGCTAAAGTTCAAATTGTCCTTATTGAGACTATAACTTTCCATGTAATCTCCGAGAAGTTTTGACATGGATGGCAATATTGGCACAACACGTATTTTATTTCCCTTGCCAGTTATTTTTACTGTAGCAGGGGTGTTTAGTCTAATATCAATTGGCCTTAAATCACACAGTTCTTGTACTCTACAACCAGTATCATACAAAAGGCTAAGTAAGGTAGCATCACGTAGACCTGCTTTTGATCTTATATCAGGAAGACTTAGTAAAAACCTCATGGTATCTTGATTTATATATTCTATAGTCCCTTTTTTTGTCTTTTTGTAAGGAATATCTAGTATTTGTCTCATTTCTTCCATAAGTGAAGGCTCCTTTTTCATTAGATATCTACAAAATGAATGGATTGAAGCCAATCTAATGTTACGGGTAGAGATACTATTATTACGATTAGTCTCTAGCCATTTAACAAAGGCTGTTATATTGTTCTGATTGAAATGATCTATTAGGATTTTTTCAGGTGAAATAGATAATTCACACTCATAAAAGTTTAATAAAAGTCTGAACATATCTCTGTAAGAAAAGATAGTATTTGTGCTAAGACCTGCTATACCTGGAAGATATCTGGATAAATAATCTGAAATATAAATTGATAAATTAATGAATTTCATTATTTCCCTCCTTTAACTGCGGGAGAATATCACAGCCAGAGTTTATCAATATTTCAAGCACTTCTGGATATAATTCAGATGTTAACCTTAGATAATGCTGGGTTTCCTTAATTGATTTATGCCCAATATAAACAGATAAGAGTGGTAGCCCCGCATAAATATCTACTCCCGATCTTTGCATGGACTGTAATGTATGAACACAAAAAGTGTGCCTTAAGTCATGTTCCCTTGGTCCAAGACCTACGCCTAAATGACTTATTCCTGCTAATTTTAGTATTATTCTAAACCATTTATATATAGTTCCCCTAGTAATATGCTCAGTATATTTAGCTGGGAATAGGTAATCATTTAAGTTAGCATTTTTTCTAAACCTAAAAATATATTCTTTTAATATTTCTGCCATAGAACCAGATAAAGGAACTAACCTATCTTTATTTAATTTCGCTTCACAGATGGCTATTAGATTGTTTTCTAAATCCACATCTTTACACTTAATATTAGCTGTTTCTGATGCCCTTAGACCACAGCTATATATTAAGCGATAAAGAATAGGCACCTGTATATGCCTTAAGCTTCCAGGATATGGGTTAATTGAATCCGTAGCCTCAAAGATTCGGCATATCTCTTCTCTAGTAAATATATATGGTTGGTATTTTTTTATCTTTATCCTTGGAATTTCCGGATAATCAACCTGAAATTCATAGCATTCAGCATATCTACAAAATTGTAGTATAGTGTTGACCCTGGAATTATGAGTACTTGGTTTTTCATTAATTCTTCTCATACACCATGATTCAAGTAATTCTAAAGAAATCCTGTTTTCTGATAAATCATAGTTCTTTGATAGTAATGAAAATCTAAACAAAACTCCTTCTTCAATCCCATATTTAAGCCCTAGAGAACGCTTGTAGTTAATATACTGAATTATTATATCTTTCAAATATCCAACTGGTGTATAGTCTATTTTAGTGGTTAAGACTGCCATTAGAACACCTCCAAATTGTTTTTATTCCAACTAAACTGAGGCACTTCTAATCCACATTTACGCAGGTGGGGTATATCTAGTTTTAAATATACCTCGGTTGTTCTTGTATCTTTGTGTCCAAGGATTTCTGAAATAACTGGTAATGGCACATTGTTTTCTAACAAATGGGTTGCAAGAGCGCTTCTTAATGCATGGGGGCCTCCTTTGCCATAGATAGTACAATCAATGCCAGCATTGTTAGCGTGCCTTCTGACAATGGATGACATACCTGATGGGCCTATGGCCTTTGTTGGAGCAAGATGAGTTACAAAAATATATTCTAAATCGCAGATAGGTCTACCGTATTTAATGTACTCTATGATTGCCTCCCCCACATCCTTAAGTAAAGGCAATACTATTAGTTCTTTAGTTTTTTCCATTATTAATTCTATTGTATTTTTCACCCAATTAATTGATGAAAACTTCATTAACCTAATATCCGAAGATCGTAGACCAAGCCTAATAGCAGTTAAAATTATTGCATAGTCTCTTTTGCCTATGGGTGACGATCTATCTATTGAATTTAGCAAATTATCAATTTCTTCATTTGTATAAGAAGTTGGAAGTTTACATTATCTTTTATGGGATACAGAGGGAACTAAATCTGAAAGGTCTTCATTGAGAATTTTTTCATTGAATAGATATCTAAGAAATACCCTTAGGGTGGAAAAGGCATTATGCCTAACAGAGGATGAATATGATGAGAAGGAACCACAGTAATCTAATATTGAGGAAGATTTTAATTCATCAAGTGAATTGAAATTATTTTGATCTAGAAACAATAGGAAGCGCCCCAATTCATTATCATAATGTTTTAGTGTTGATTCTGCAATTAGGTGCCTGGTTTTTTGATGTTCCTTAAAATCATTTAGATAGTTGCTAAATTTATACCCTGGAACCTTACCGGTAGAAATTTTCCCAAAGCTAAATCTGCCATATTGATTGTATTCGCAAAGGAATTGCATGGCCCTAGCA
>JAAYEU010000112.1 GCA_012728595.1 Tissierellia bacterium | reverse complement strand
TTACAGCTGAAAAGGTCAGGCCATGATATTGTGGTTAAGGCGGACAGCACCGGCTTTGGTAGAGGAGAGATTATCTGGAGAGACGATAATGGAATTCTTTGCGGTGCTTGTGAGCCTAGAACCGATGGCTATGTAGCCGTATGGTAATTAGAAATACAATATTATCCCAACTACAAATCCTATTATCAGGCCTATAGATGAAGCCCTCCCTTTGTGGAGGGTTTTTGCATTGGGGATTATCTCATCGGATATTATATACAGCATGGTTCCTCCTGCAAAGGCCAAGCATAGGGAGATAAATATGTTTGAAATCATTCCAATACAAGCTCCTATAAAGGCGCCAATTCCAGTAGGAATTCCAGTCAAAAGGGTGTAAAAGACAATCTTAAAAGGGGATTTTCTGCTGACCTTCAAAGGCAGGGCCATGGCTAAGCCCTCTGGAATATTATGTAGTAACATGGCCAGGGAAAGAATTGGCCCTAAATCCGACTGGACTAAGAAGCTGGACCCTAAGGCCAAGCCCTCAGGAAAGTTATGTACCGCTATGCTGATTCCTAATAGCAAGCTACTCTTTACAAGGGGATTTACTACCACATGGCTTAAATTGCTTTCCACGAAGATAACCAAGAGAATTCCCAAAAAAATACCCACTATGGAGGTATGTAAACCTCCTAATATGAAGGCCTCTGGTAATAGATGAAAGGTGACTATAAAGAGCATAAACCCACCAGTTACCCCTAAAAGAAAGGCCAAAACCCTATCCGTATTCCTAACAAAGAGAGAAAGCAACCCACCAAGACCCGTTCCAACAACCCCCACAATAAATCCATAAAGAGTTATATACCATAAATCCACCATAATCTCACCCTTTCCATATATAATATTCTGAAGGGGAGAGAATAGAACAAGATTTTAGTCAATTGACAATGGACAATTTTAATCAATGCACAATTATTTGGGAAGAAGGCCACCTCCGTTTCAAGATTTGTGATATTGGCCAAATCTTTCGCCTAAGATGCCGTTTTTTATAAATATGCCGGGAATTACCACCATGATTGGTGCGCGAAAGCTAATCTTACGCTTAAAAAAACGATTTCCGGCATACCAAAAAGTAGAATTTTGTGTTATTATAGAAATTATAGTCGAAACATTTAAAAGAATTGAGGTAATATTCAATTCAGTAAATATAGCTGTAAACGGAAAGCCAGGAATATAGCAGAACTAATCCAGCCCCCATCGGAGTTACTCAAAGATATGTAGTTGATACATTTGGAAGCAATTATGCATTAGAACTTACTATTAAGGAAGTTTTAAGAGGGGAAGAGGCAGTAAAAAGCCCAGTTTTAGCAGACAGATATACATACTATTATGAAGAAGACGAAGAGCCAATACTAGTAAAAATACATGCTAAGGTAGCCCACTCTAAGGATGATAAGCTAGTAGGCGTAGGGCGTTACGGTTTTAGGTTATATTAGTTATAATAGCAAAAAAACCAACTACACAGTTTTAGCTGTATAGTTGGTTTTTTATCTGATATAAACCGACCAAGCCGTCATTTAAGAGCCTGTCTAGGAATTTTATGACCTAAGAGCTAGACTCAAACAATTTTGCATTGGATAAAGATTGTCAATTATCAATTGATTAAAATCCCAAAATGGCCGCTCCTATAGCCCCTAGGAACTGGGATTCCTCTGTGGATATGATATCTACTCCTAATTTCTCCTCCAACATCTCCTTTAAAACCTTACTCCTTGAGACTCCACCGGAGAAAAACACTTTATCTTCCACATCCATCTTGCTGACCAAAGAGTAGGTCTTATTGCATACCGATTGTAAAAGGCCTGCAGCAATTTTCTCCTTGGAGGTTCCTTCAGCTATAAGGCTAACTACCTCAGATTCAGCAAAGACGGTACACATGGAACTGATATTAACTGGTTCAGCCTTTTCTGCCAGCTCGGATAACTCGCTAATATCCACCTGTAGGGCATTGGCCATTACCTGTAGGAACCTGCCCGTTCCTGCAGCACACTTGTCGTTCATTAAGAAATCTACTACCATTCCCGTATCGTCCAGCTTGATTACCTTGCTATCCTGGCCTCCAATATCTATCACCGTTCTGATTTCTGGGTTGATAAAGAAGGCTCCCCTTCCATGGCAGGTAATCTCTGTTATCTTCTTATCTATAAAGGGAAGGGAAACCCTACCGTAGCCAGTTCCTACAATGGATTTCACCTTATCCCTTGGAATTTGGTTTTTTTCTAAAATATCTTTCAATAATTGTTCTCCTACTTCTCTTGGGCTCCAACCAGTAGGTAGAATAGCTGTAGCTATAATTTTTTCTCCATCGAAGGCAGCAATTTTTGCTGCCACAGAACCAACATCTATACCAATACTAATCAAAATACCACTTCCCTTATTATTTTTAAGCTGTAACTGTTGGATTTATAGTTTCTAAGAAGGCCTCTACTCTAACCTTTATTTGACCTATGTCTGAATCGGAGTAATCCGTTTCAATTTGTAAGAAGGGTAGATTTAATTCATCTTTGACGAAGTTCTTAACGAAATAGGATTCGATATTATAGGTATGGCAGGCTTGCCAGGTTAAATCTACTACCCCATCTACTGAGTATTCTTCTGCTAATCTCTTGATTAGATCCAATCTCTTATTGTTAGGAGTCATACATGAACAAGGAGTTTGGAGGTATTTCTCAGCTAGGGCAGTAATTGGGTCCTTGTCTTCGTCTACCATTACATCTAATCCCTTGTACCCAGTACAGTTTTCTAAAGCCACAACGGATGCTCCAGCTTCCTCTAATATCTTTATTACCTTTTCTGAACCGCTTCCTACAGGGCAGCCGGTTAATAGGATTCTAGGAGCGCTTTCATCGAAGGCAAATTTTCCTTCCTTAATTCTTTCTTCAACCTCTTCTATCAATCTTTCAATTAGCTCTATTCCTGCTTCCTTGTCCACATTGAATCCCTTTAACCATTGGGCCAACATCATATCCATACCAGTTAAGGGGGCAGGTTTATGGGCGTTTAGCTTATGTAACCTCTTCATAGCATCTCTTTCTCTGTTCATAAGCTTAATAGCTTCTCTAAGTTTTTCATCTGTAATCTCTACATGGAATTGTTCTTCTAGGAAGTTTTTAAACTTAATCATTTCCTTTTTCCACATTTCCAATGCTTCTTCTCCCTCTGCTGTTTGGGGTAGGTTCATAATGTGCATGGGTTTAATTTTACCCATCAATTCATACATCTTCTTTTTACCATCGCAGGTGGTTTCTGCTAATAAGACATCTGAGAAATAGAAATAGGGACATTTATCGGTAATTGCAAATCCATAGCTGGATTTAATTAAAGGACAAAGGTTTCTTGGCAGGTGTTTTTCAGCTTCTTCTATGGGCTCCTGGGTAGTCCCACACAGGGTAACCGAAATGGCGTCAGCTGCTAAAGCTATTTCAGAAGGTGAAAAGACACAGTACATTCCTACTACTTTTTTACCGGCTTCATGGGCTTCCTTGATCTTAACAGAATTAACGCCCCTTAAGGCTTCCACTTCTTCCATGACTTTAGGTCTCATATCCATCTCTCCTTTAATCGATTTTATAAAATTCCTATTTTAGTTTAACATTAAAAATAAGAGGCTTCCAATAGGATATATTTATTGATAACCGCTTTCAATAAATACTGTTTATAGT
>JAAYEU010000020.1 GCA_012728595.1 Tissierellia bacterium | reverse complement strand
CCAACTAAGGCCACTACGTCCTTATTGCCTAGACTGAGCTTTACGCTTGCCAAGCCACCGATAGCTAATGCCAATACTATAATTAATGCAATAATCCTTTTACTATTCATTTGTCCTTCCAATAGTCCTCCACCTTTCTAATTTCATCTCCTTAGATTATACCATATAGTTTTAATAAATAAATGATTTATTATCATTTTTTACAATTTCCCATGAACTGGATCAAAACTATTGACAGAAGATTCAAAAAGTGTTAGTATTAAATTAACATGTCTGATGACAGACGAGTTAAAGGAGTGAAAAGATTAATGCCTACTAAAGGGAGGTCCGTTTCCTTAAGCCAAAAAATTAAAAAAAAAAATAATTGAATATATTTTGAAGGAAAATCTTCAACCAGATGATATTCTTCCTTCAGAAGCTGTATTAGTAGATATGTTTGGTGTCAGTAGGTACACAGTAAGGGAAGCATTAGCCCTCTTAGAACAGGATAAAATACTATATAAAATACACGGGAAAGGTACTTTTGTAAACAAGGTGCCCATTCAAGTAGAAAGTGGCTTAGAAAAGTTGGAGAGCATTACGGATATAATAGAAAGTTTTGGATATAAGCCAGGTACCGTATGGGCCGATATAAAAGAGTCACTTCCCACTAGGGATATGATTCAAAAGATGAAACTCAAACCTAAAGAAAAGGTTATAACATTTACCAGAATTAGAACTGCCGATGGAAAGATTGCAGCATATTGTGTAGACACAATTAAGAGGAGTAATATAGTTGGAGATATACCAAAAAATATTGATAAAGAGTCCATGTTTGAATATTTTGAGGAAAACTTTGGCATAGTACCGGAATATGCTATTGCTGATATTATCCCTGTCCTTCCAACGGAGGAAATGAAAAAGCATATGGATATTAAAGAAAGTCAATTGTTCCTATTATTGCACCAGGTTCACTATGATAAAGAAGGGCATCCTCAAATATATTCAATGGATTACTTTAATCCGGATATTTTTAAATTTAAGGTCAATAGATTAAGGCATTATTAAAGCCTAGAGGGGGTAGGTAGATGCGAGGATTGTATTTTGATGGAAAACTTCAATATAGAGAGGACATCCCCATGCCTAAAATGGAGAAGGATGAATCCTTAATTAAAATTTTATACGCTGGAATATGTAATACTGATAAGGAAATATTAAAGGGCTATAAGAAATTTACTGGGATATTAGGTCATGAGTTTGTGGGAATAGTTGAGGATTCTACCGATAAAAATTTAATAGGAAAGAGGATAGTAGGGGAGATTAATATTGGCTGTTACCAATGTGAGTTTTGCAAAGAAGGTCTATATAATCACTGTTATGATAGAAAGGTTCTTGGGATGATTGGAAAAGATGGGGTCTTTGCTGACTACATCACTCTTCCTAATAATAATATTCATATAGTTCCCGAGGGGGTTTCCAACTTAGAAGCTGTGTTTGCTGAACCCTTGTCTGCAGCACTAGAGATAACGGAAATGTTTCATATCAAGCCTAAACATAGGGTAGCTATCATTGGAGATGGGAAATTGGGGCAGTTAATAGCTCAGGTTCTAAGTTTAACGGCTTGTGATCTTACCATAATAGGCAAACATTTGCAAAAATTGAATTTAGTTAAGGATAAAGGTAAAGTTGCCTTAATAGATGAGCTTAAAATTAATAAGTATTTTGATGTAGTGGTGGATTGTACTGGGAATGAACAGGGTTTAATTGTTGCAGGGGAAATAGTAAAGCCAAAAGGGACTATAATATTAAAGAGTACCTATAATTCCAATACAGTATTGAATCCTACAAATTGGGTGGTTAATGAAGTAAATATATTAGGGTCTAGATGTGGACCTATGGATGCTGCATTGAGGATTATGGAAAGAAAATTGTTTTCAGCAGATGGATTAATTGATGAAATTTGTTCCTTAAAGGATTATGAAAAAGCTTTTGATAGAAAGGCAGGTAAAGTAATATTCGACTTAAAAATGGACTAATTAGAAGGAGAGGGAAATTATGAAGGAAATAAAGACTATAGAATTCAAAGAAGATGCTCTGTACCTAATAGACCAGAGGAAATTGCCCGTTTCCTATGAAATATTTGAATGTAGAACCTATAAGGACGTATATTATGCTATTAAGGAAATGGTTGTCAGAGGAGCACCAGCTATAGGCGCTACAGCAGCCTATGGAGTAGTTTTAGCAGCCAAGGAATTTATTGATGGCGAAAAGAAAGAATTTTTGTCCAATATGAAAAAGGCCCTAAGTTTTCTTAATGAGTCTCGTCCCACAGCAGTAAATCTAATGTGGGCTATTGAAAGAATGAATAATCTCATTGAAAGAAATAGGGATTTATCAGTAGAGGATATTTATATGAAGTTAAAGGAGGAAGCAGATAGGATATTAAAGGAAGATATTGAAACCAACAAGAGAATAGGGGAAATTGGTAACCAGATCGTTGGACAAAAAGCAACAATTTTAACCCATTGTAATACGGGAGCTTTAGCTACAGCAGGCTTTGGCACAGCCTTAGGAGTGATCAGGGAAGCTTTCTACAGCGGAAAGGACATATTCGTCTATGCTGATGAAACTAGACCAAGATTACAAGGAGGAAGGCTTACAGCTTGGGAATTAGTACAAGAAGGCATACCAGCTAAGCTTATTGCAGATAGCGTAGCTGCCACATTAATAAGGGATAAAAAAGTCGATCTCATTTTGGTAGGGGCTGATAGAATTGCTTTAAATGGAGATACTGCCAATAAGATAGGTACTTTTATGTTATCCGTACTAGCTAAGGAGTATAATGTACCCTTCTATATAGTAGCACCAACTTCTACTATAGATTTCAGCATAGAAACTGGCGATGAAATAGTGATAGAGGAAAGAGATAGCAAAGAAGTAACCCATATTGAAAATATAAGAATAGCTCCTGAAGGGATAGATGTATATAATCCAGCATTTGATGTAACGCCCAATGAAAATATAACGGGTATTATTACAGAGAAGGGAATTATTAAACCTCCATTTAGGGATAACATAATAAAACTAAAATAAGGGGGAGCAATAGTGGGAAAAGCTGTATCCATTGAAAACTTAACTTTTAGATATAAGGACCAAAAAAATGGCAATGCCATAGAGAATATAAATTTAGATATTGATGAAGGTCAGTTTGTGGTAATAATGGGTCCTAGTGGTGCAGGCAAATCTACCTTGGCAAATTGCTTAAATGGTTTGATACCGCATTTTATTAGGGGTGAGTACAGTGGACAAGTACTCATCAATGGAATGAATACTAAAGAATATCCTGTAAGTAAAATGGCAAAGGAAATAGGCTTGGTATTTCAGGATTTTGAATCCCAGCTATTTTCTACTAATACTAAATTGGAAATAGCCTTTGGCCCAGAAAATTTTAAGTTTGAGAGAGCAGAAATAGAGAAGAGAATTAAAGAAGTTTTAAAAACTGTCCAATTGGAGGGTTTTGAAGATAGACAACCTCCTACCTTGTCGGGAGGTCAGAAACAAAGGCTTGCTATTGGTTCAGTTTTAGCTTCCAAGCCAAAGATTATCTGCATGGATGAACCTACTACAGATTTAGATCCCATAGGCAAAATGGGTATTTTTACCATTGCTAAAGAATTACATCAAGAGGGCAGTCTTACATTAATAATAATAGAACATGAGACAGAAGAAGCCTTATATGCTGATAGGTTGATAATAATGGAAGAAGGGCATATATTGAGAGATGGGGATCCTGAGGAAATATTAACAGATGTGGAATTGATGGATAGAATAGGAATAATGCCTTTACAAATACCTAAGTATTTTTCAAAAGTTTCATCTTTAGAAAGTCATGAGTTACCTTTAACTCCAGAGAAAGGATTAGAAAAGTTTAATAGCTTAAAACTTGAAATTGATGATAAGGAATATATCAATATAATCAATGAGGATTTGGAAAGAGAAAAAAACTATGGAGATGTATTAATCGAAGTAAAGGGTTTAGAACATACCTATCCCAATGGAAAAACTGCATTAAAGGGCGTGAATTTGACTATAAGAGAAGGAGAATTTCTTGCTATTTTAGGTCATAACGGCAGTGGAAAAACCACTTTGGTAAAACATTTCAATGGTCTATTATTGCCTACTAAGGGACAGGTTATTGTAGGTGGAAAGGATACTAAGGAATCAAGTATATTTGAAATTGGAAAGCTTGTAGGCTATGCCTTCCAAAATCCGGACCATCAGATATTTGCAGATACGGTATATGAAGAAGTGGCTTTTAGTCCTAAAATTAGAGGTTATTCGGAAACTGAGATTGAAGAAAGAGTAAGAGAGGCTTTGAAAGCAGTAGATATGGAAGGCTTTGAAAAAGAAGACCCCTTTTCATTAACTAAAGGTCAGAGGCAGAGGATAGCAGTGGCATCAATTCTGTCTGCTAGGCCAAAGGTAATCATTCTAGACGAACCAACAACAGGATTAGATTTTAAAGAACAAAGGCAAATGATGGAATTGATAAGGCAGTTAAATGAAAAGGGACATACTATAGTTATGATTACCCATACCATGTGGGTAGTGTCAGAATATGCCCATAAGGTAGCAGTAGTAAATGATGGGAAGGTAGTATTATATGGCAGTACTAGAGATGTGTTTAAAAAAGAGGAGGAGTTATTAAAAACTTATTTAAAAACACCTCATATAGTAAGCTTTAGTAATAAGCTAGGGAAAACCTTATTATCCGTCGATGAAATGATTAGATGTACTAAGGGGGTGTAGACGTATGGATATGTTCCTATATATTGATAAGGACACTTTTTTACATAGGCTGGATCCAAGAACTAAATTGGCAGTAATGTTTGGAAGTTTTGTAATTGCATTGTTGTTCGAATCCCTTCCAATATTATTAGCATTAGCAGTAATTATACTTCTATATGGCCATTCGGGGAAAGTGTTATCCAATTTAAAACGAATAAGGGTAATTCTATTCATGATTGGTCTTATGTCCATAGTCATATGGTCTATTACAAGGGGAGGCGAAACAAAATTATTAGGTCCCATTACCTTGGAAGGCATCATTTATGGCATAACGGTAGGTATTAAATTTAATGTAATGATAATTTCAGGAATGATATTTTTAAGCTCTACCACAATAGAGGGAATATCATTGGGCTTGGTAAAATTGAAAGTACCTTATAGAGGAGCCTTTGCATTTTCAACAGCTATAAGATTAGTTCCCATGATAGTTGCAACAAGCTATACCATTACTCAAGCTCAGAGGTCGAGGGGCTTAGACTTGGATTCAGGGTCTTTTATCCAAAGGATAAAAAAATATGTGCCACTAATAATACCAACCTTCGTTTCAGTAATAAGGAGTACCAATGTATTTTCCATGGCCTTAGAATCCAAAGGATTTGGCTACGATAAGGAAAGAACTTATTATATGGAATTAAGTTTTAGAAGTGTAGATTATGTGATACTCATAATTACACTGTTGTTAATATTAGTTTCCATATATGCAAAAATAACATTTAAATTATAGGAGGATAATGTCATGAGGAAAGCCATTATTGGAGGTACAGGAGTATATGATATAGGTGATGGTAGTTATTCAAAAACTATAGAAACCTCTTATGGGAAGGCAGAGGTAAACATAGTAAGGGTCCAAGGGGAAGAAATAGTGTTTTTAGCAAGACATGGAGTAAACCATTCAGTACCACCCCACCTAATAAATTATATGGCAAATATGATGGCTTTAAAGGAATTGGGAGTCAAATATGTCTATGCAACAGCAGCAGTAGGGTCTTGTAATGAGAATTATGCTCCTGGGGATATTGTGGTTATTAAGGATTTCATTGATTTTACTAAACAAAGGCCTTTAACCTTCTTTGAAGGTGGCAATGAACCAGTTAAGCATGTGGATATGAGTGACCCTTATTGTAAAAATCTTAGACAAAGATTTTATGAAGCTGCAAGAACTGAATCAATACATATTAAAGGGGATGCAGTATATGTTTGCACCGAAGGACCTAGGTTTGAAACTGCTAGTGAAATCAAAATGTATAAAAGATTTGGTGGCGATGTAGTAGGAATGACTAGCGTTCCTGAAGTGGTTTTGGCAAAGGAATTGGGAATTTGCTATGCAACGGTAGGAATAGTAACCAACTGGTGTACAGGGATGGAAGAAACCATGACCATAGATAATATGCACGAGTTATTATCACAGAATAAGGAAAAGATTACTAAAGTATTTTTAAAGGTTTTTATCGAGGGTTTGAATCAGGACAATTGCAATTGCAGTAATGCAATTGTTAAACTCTAATAAAAAAGGGGGATTTCATATGAAAGAAGTCATTAAAATGTGGAAATCCACAAAAATGGTGGTCTTAGTGGCCCTATGTGCAGGACTTTATGCAGCTTTATTAATTCCTTTTAAATCTTTAGTATTAATTCCTGGAATTACAGAAATTAGACCTGCTAGTGCATTACCAGTAGTATTTGGATTACTATTTGGACCAGCAGGTGCTTGGGGTTCTGCCATAGGAAATCTAATAGGGGATTTCTTTGGGTCATTAGGAATTGGTAGTGCTTTTGGTTTTGTTGGTAACTTTATGTTTGCCTATGTTCCATATAAAATATGGAATAATCTAGGAATAGTAGATTCCAATGACAGGGAACCCAACTTAAAATCCGGTAGGAAAATAGGGGCCTTTATCGTTGCAGCTATTGGAGGAGCTTTATCCTGTGCTCTCATTATAGGATGGGGATTGGAATTGCTTGGCATGGTTCCATTTGCCGCCTTAGGTGCTATAATATCCTTAAACAATTTAATACCATCACTTGTTTTAGGAATTCCTCTGCTAATGATATTATATCCTAGGATTAAGAAATGGGATTTGTTGTGGGAAGATATAATGCCAGAAGAAGATCTACCTAAAACAGGGCCTAGACAAAGATCAGGAGCTATAATTATGTTTATAGGAATATTAGTAGGTCTTATAGGTGGTTTAGCAGTAGCAGTAGGAGGAGGCCAAGAACTGTTCAATTTTGCTCAAGCTGGTGAAGGCGTAAGTATAGTATTGATAGCAGGACTTGGGGTATTAGCCACATTTGTTGGAAGCCTTATGCAATGATAAATCGGAGGATTATCCTCCGATTTATTAAATAAGAAAGGAGAAGAATATAAATGAAGAATGAAAAATGCAAATTCGAAACTATGGCAATCCATGCTGGAATGAAGGGAAAACATGCTAATAATGCCTTAAATCCTCCCATATATCAAACGTCTACTTTTGTATTCAATGATATTGAGCATGTAGAAAAGGTTATGTCTTTTGAAAGCGATGATTATGTCTATACAAGGGGCAACAATCCTACCTTGCGCCTTTTTGAAAATAGGATGGCAGCATTGGAGGAAGGAGAAGGGGCTGTAGCCTTTTCTTCAGGGATGGCTGCCATTAGCTCAGTACTATTTTCCTTATTAAAGCCAGGAAATAATTTAATAGTCCATAAAACCTTATATGGTTCAAGTTTCAACGTGGTAACCAACCTGTTACCCCAGTATAATGTAGAGTGTAAGATAGCTGATTTAAGGGATTTAGACGAGCTTAATAACTTAATAGACGATAATACTAAGGTAATCTATTTTGAAACCCCATCAAATCCTAATCTAACAATATTAGATATTAAAGGCATTTCTAAAATTGCAAGGGAAAGGGATGTAAAGGTGGTAATTGATAATACCTTTGCTACCCCTTATTTCCAAAGGCCTTTGACCTTAGGGGCAGATGTGGTGGTACACAGTGCTACTAAGTATATATGTGGGCATGGTGATGTAATAGGGGGAGTTGCTATCGCAAAGGATTTAGATTATGTCCATTATCTTAAATTCGATTATATGTGTGAATTTGGCGGAGTGATGAGTCCATTTAATGCTTGGCTTTTATTAAGAGGTTTAAAGACCCTAGGTATTAGGATGAGAGAGCATGAGAAAAATGCAAAAAAGGTGGCTGAATTTCTAAAAAATCATCCCAAGGTGAGGGAAGTTTACTATCCTGGATTAGAGGATTTTAAAGGACACGAATTGGCTAAGGACCAGATGAGTGGTTTTGGAGCCATGATAAGCTTTGAAATAGATGGCAGTTTAGATGATGCAAAAAAGGTAGTCAATTCCGTTAAATTAGCCCAATTGGCAGTGTCCTTAGGTGACTGTGAAACATTAATTGAACTACCAGCAGCTATGACCCACAGAGGTTATCCTGCAGAAGAGTTATCCAGATTTGGTTTAACGGAAACCATGATAAGAATATCAGTAGGTTTGGAACATCATGAAGATATAATTGAGGATTTGTATCAAGCTTTATCCCAGATAAAATAGGAGGGATAGGATGGAGCGACATGATAAGGATTTGGCTTTCATGCTTAGGTATGAAAATATAGCCTGGTATGAGGATGGAAAGGTTAAAATATTGGACAGGCGAGTTTATCCTATTAAGGTAGAGTTTGTAATATGCGAAAATCATAAGGAAGTGGCAAAGGCTATTAAGGATATGGTTACCCAAAGTGGAGGTCCTTATATGGCAGCAGGAATGGGTATGGCCTTAGCTGCCTATGAAGTTAAAGATAGATCTAAAGTTGAAATAATGAATTATTTAAAGGAAGCAGCTTATACCCTATCCCATGCCAGGCCTACTACAGCAAAGAGAATGGAATTAATAGTAAATGAATGTTTAAAAGTAGCAGAAAAAGCAATAGAGTCTGGAGGGAAAATTGATGAGGCTATATTTAATCATACTTTACAAACGGTAAATGAAAGATATAAAAGAACGGATAAGATTGCTAAATCTCTTGTAGAACAGTTTCCAGATGAGGGTTGTATTATGACCCAATGCTTTGCAGAATCCGTTGTAGGTCTAATGCTTAGACAAGCTAAAATAAAGGGAAAAAATATAAAACTAATATGCCCGGAAACTAGACCCTATTTTCAAGGGGCTAGGCTTACTGCAAGTGTAGCCTATGAACAAGGTTTTGATGTTACCATAATAACAGATAATATGCCTGCATATGTGATGAAGAAAAAGGGAGTATCCCTCTTTACATCTGCTGCAGATGTTATTTCTTTAGATGGATATGTGGTAAATAAGATTGGAACCTTCCAAATAGCCATGGCTGCTCATTATTACGGTATTCCTTATTTTGTTACTGGAACTCCAGATAAGGGAGTAGAAAAGGTTTCGTCAGTGGAAATTGAGGAAAGGGATGGCAACTATGTGCTGGAGGTTCTAGGTAGAAGGATAGCAATGGATGGAGTTAAGGGATATTACCCTCTATTCGATATTACTCCTCCTGAGTTTGTAAGTGGAGTAGTAACGGATAAAGGTATTTACTCACCTTATGACCTAAAAAATTACTATAGAGAGGACTGATAATATGCTTATGGAAGAGGAAAGAAAATTGATCGTAGAATATGGGAAAAAGCTAATAACCTCTGGCTTGACTAAAGGAACTGGGGGGAATCTTAGTATCTATAATAGGGAAAAGGGTTTAATGGCCATAAGCCCTTCAGGAATTGATTATTTTGAAATCAAGCCCGAAAATGTAGCCATATTGAACATTAGAGGAGAACAGATTGATGGGGATAAAAAGCCATCTAGTGAAGTGGAACTCCACAGGATATTCTATGAAAGAAGGACTGATATTGATGCTATAATCCATACCCATACAATTTATGCCACAACTATAGCATGTTTAAATTGGAATCTGCCTCCTGTTCACTATATGGTGGCCTTAGCAGGGCTAGATGTAAGATGTGCAAAATATGCCACCTTTGGAACTAAGGAATTGGCGGAGAATGCTTTTGAAGCTATGAAGGACAGAAAGGCTGTATTATTAGCAAACCACGGAATGTTAGCAGGAGGAAAGGATTTAGGAGAAGCTTTTAATACAACTGAAGAAATAGAATATTGTGCAGAGCTATATTATAGGACTAAATCCATTGGAGAGCCAGTAATTCTTTCTGAAGAAGAGATGAGATTGATGCTTGAAAAATTCAAAACCTATGGACAATAACAATATTTTCCCAAATCGTAAATGGTTTGTAACTTTTATTGCCCCCATTTAAACTATAATATAGTTAAGAAAATTAACCTATTGGGTTAAGGAGAAGGGGGAATTTTAATGAGGAGAAAAATAGCTTTATTTTTGACTTTTGTATTAGCTTTAGGCGTTATTCCATTTAGCTCTTATGCAGAAGAAGCATATGATAAACAACTGGAAGAGGCCATTTTAAGGAGTAGAAAACTGTTTAACATTAGCAGTGAATACGATCAATTTGACTATAGTGTGGGTTCATGGAGTGGAACTACAGTATTCTATTTAAGCTGGTCTGATAGCAAGGGGAAGTTAGACAATGTACACGTTTCAATAGCGGTAGATGGAACCGTTTTAAGTTTTGGTAAGTGGAAACCAATTTATGAAGATCAAAGGCCTAAACTGCCAAAGATAAGCAAGGAAGAAGGTTTAAACATAGCAATGGATTTCATTAAAAAGGTTTCACCTAAGTTAGGAAATAGCATAAAACATATAGAAATTTCCCAACCCTTAAACATCAATTCCAATAGCTATGGATACTATTTTGTAAGGATAGAAAATGGAATTCCTTATTATAATAATAGAATTGATATTTCCGTCGATAGTTCCACTGGTGAAGTAACGGATTATTATGTAAATTGGGATAGGGATTTAAAATTTGCAGATGTAAAGAATCTAATTACTTTAGAAAAAGCTAAAGAATTATATAAGGAAAAGGTAGGCTTAAACTTAATTTATAAAACAAGTTATAAGGATGGCAAACCAAATGTATTTTTAACCTATAGCCCATTAAATACCAACTTAGCCATTAATGCAAAGGATGGAGAGGTAACTTCCATATACGATTTTTATCCTCTCTATGATAAGACTGCAGATATGGGAGCAGGAGGATATACTTCTAATGAAGAACTAAGTCCAGATGAGAAGGCAGCTGTGGAGGGTATTGCAGGGCTTATTTCCCAAGGAGAAGCTGAAAAGATTAGTAGGGAAATACTTGAACTAGATTCAGAATATAAATTAAATTATGTAAACCTTTATAAAAATTGGAGAGCAGAGGATAGCTATAATTGGCAATTGGATTTTACTAAAGGTTCAGATTCAAATGCTTACTATGTTAGTGTAAGCATCGATGCAAAGACTAAGGAATTGATATACTTCTATAGATTTGGCCCTGAAGATGGCAATAAAAGGGTAGAATACGATAAAGAAAAGGCCTTAGAAATTGCCAAGGAATACATTAGGAAGATGAATCCAGATAAGATAGACTTAATTGAGTTTAGGGAAGATGAAGGCAGCTACAGGCCTTTACAAGAACAAAGGTATTACTATTTTAACTTCGTAAGAAAACTTGATAAAGCCTATGTAGACCAAGATGGAATAAGTGTTACGGTGGATGGAGCCAGTGGCAATATAACTGAATACAGGGTCAATTGGACCACAAGGGATTTTCCATCCCAAAAGGATATCATATCCCTAGAAAAGGCTTATGGCATTCTTTACAATGACATAGGTTTAGAATTAAGGTATGTTAACCCCAATATCTATGAAGGAAATGTCAGAGATAAGAAAGAGGCTATCTTGGTTTATAGTCTGAAAACTGAAAAACCATCCCTTATCGATGCTAAAACGGGAGCCTTATTAAACTACCTAGGAGAGCCCTATGAGGAAAGGCAGATAGCAAGCTATAAGGACATAGAAGACAGCTATGCAAAGGATAAGATAAATATGTTGGCCCAATACGGCATAGCCTTACCAGGAGATGACTTCAGGCCTAAGGAGAAGATGAAGCAGAAGGACTTCCTATACCTCTTGGCAAAGGCGCATAGCCCCTATATGGAAATAGATGAGTCCTCAGATAAGCTCTATTCATATCTGGCCACTCTAGGCATTGTCAGAGAAGGGGAAAAGAATCCAGAAAGGATTATCAACAAGGAAGAGGCCGTAAAATATATAATAAGGTCACTGAAGTACGATAAGATCGCAGATTTAACCGATATATATAAGGACATATTCAAGGATTCAAAGGATATCACACCAGAGCTAAAGGGCTATATCTCCATAGCCTATGGCTTAAATATAGTTGAGGGTTACAATGGATATTTAAATCCTAAACAGGAATTAAAGAGGGAAGATGGAGCAAATCTAATATATAATTATCTATTCAATGAAATATAGTCAAAAACCAAAGGCATTGCCTTTGGTTTTTTATCATATTAAGGGGGAAAAGATTTAAAAAGTTGAAATTTGATGGTATAATCTTAAGAATGGGAAGAAAAGATTCTACTAGGGAGGTATGGATGGTGATATTAGGTATATTGGGAGGCATGGGGCCAATGGCTACCTGCCAATTCTTCAAATATATTATAGAATTAACCGATGCCAAGAATGACCAAGATCATTTACACATTATAATCGATAATAATGTAAATATTCCCGATAGGACGGAATATATTTTAGGCAGGGGAGAAGACCCTAGAATAGAGATGGTTAAATCCGTAGTTAAACTTGAGGCCATGGGGGCAGACTATATAGCAATACCCTGTAATACAGCCCATTACTTCTATGCCCACTTGGTAAAATATACAAGGGCCACAATATTGAATATGATAGAAGAAACGGCCCTCTTCCTTAAAAAGAAGGAGGATGAGAAGAAGGATTTTCTTCTCCTGTCTACGGAAGGGACCTACAAATCGGCCATCTATCAGGAGACCTTCAAATCCTTTGGGCTTAATATAATAGAGCCTAATAAGGAGGATAAGAAGATTATAATGGAATGGATATATAAGATAAAGGCATCCGATTTTGATATAGGATTAGAGGAGTTTGAATCCTTGGTTACTAGATGCATAGGAGGTGAAAATATACCTATCATAGCCGGATGTACTGAATTATCCCTACTAGTTGATAAGCTTGATATAAAAAGAAAGTATTATGATCCCATGATCATACTGGCGAAAAAATGTGTTGAGCTGAAAAAGAGCAAATAAAATAAGAGACTGGAAGAAAGGCCAGTCTCTTATTTTATTCTGCATAATATTCGTATCCATCATATTCAATTATATTGCCGCTTGTATCCATTATATATTTTGGTTGCTCTACCAATCTAATCACATATCCCCTGGAGTTAAACTTACCCTTTATTGTAATCCTTATAGTCTTTCCATCTGAACTTAGAGTGGTTTCATATTCAGATAGGTCAAGGATTTCTTCTCCTATGGGTTCGATTATAAGGTCGTGCCTAAAGAGCTTTTCTATTTCCCTATCCAACTTCTCGGTAAAGGGTAATTCTATTGTGTTGCCACTAGTCTTAAGCCAGCCATCTCTAGAGTCGATAAGGGGTTTTACTTCATCCTTAATGGCTATGGAAGTTGGCTTGGCATTGGTCTCTAATATGGTCTCTATTGAGTTTTTATCCCTGATAGTTAACTTATCATCTACAGTGGTTTCATATCTATCTAGTAGGGTTATAACAACCTCCTTGGTGCCATCACACCTAACATCATAGATGGTTCTTCCATAGATATAAAAATCACTTTCATGCGCATAGAATATAGGCTGGTCGAATGTTACCACTATCTTATCTGCTTCTATAAGCTTGGCTTCTTTAGCTATGGCCTGACCTTGATTTTGCCCGTCAAATTTAAGAATTTCCGGCTCCATCAATATTCCGTTACTGCCTCTTAAACCTCTAATCTCCAATTCGGTAATATTTTTATCCCTACCTATATCCACCCTTATGCCGTCAATTCTTTCAGGTAGGATTATCCTGTATATTCTACCATCATCAATAGGGATGAATTCAGTTTCCTCAGGTAGGTAATGGAATCTATTATCTAAGCGTATTAGGTAATTTTCTCGCCTTTCTACAGTAGATATATCCATATCCTTATTAAACATGATTATTACCTCGTTTCCCCTAGCAGAATAGCTTTCGATTTCAGGGGCCTCTACATCCTCCATATAGATTGTGTCCATGAAAGGCACTAGGCGGTTCCTCAAAGGAGTGGTATCCTTTATGCCGTCTATGGCAATGGTGTTATATCCCTTAGGAAGGTAACCGGTTAGATGGATTTTATATTCCCTACCAGAACCCTCTACGCTGCTTATAAACACCTTATTGCCTGACTCATCCCTAATATCATAGAAGTTTCTATCCTTACCATCTACATTTTTGCTGAAAGTTACGGTAATGGTTTTTCCATCCTGGGATACCTGAAGGTTTACCACTTGGGGTTGGCTCTCATCTACTTCAGCTTTCAATCTGATTTCCCAATCTCTCAACCTATTGTCGGAATAATCCCTTACATCATCTAAATATAAGGTAATTTCGTAATTGGGTAGGTGATCCTTTGAATAATCTAGGATTATCTTATCCTCTAAAACCTTCACGCTATTAGGATATCGTTTACGTGAACCTGATTTCCAATAGAAATTGGTTCTTGAGATATAAGTTGGGTCTATATCTTCATCAAACTGGATTACTACCTCTTCCATGCTGGCGTAGGCATCTATTACCTTGGGGGCGTCCTTGTCCTCTACGATGTCAAAGGGAAAATTTTGGTCTATCCCCTTAAAGCCTGCATAATCTACTAATCCCGATACGCTTAGAATGTGCCTTCCTTCCTCTAAGGCGTAGCGGGAGGAGTTAAACTTTAGGATTATGACATCGTCTAAAATTTCCACCTGGCCAGAGATGGGCTTGTCATCTATCTTAAAATTTGAAGCCTTAGGGCCTTTAACTGGTTCCGACATGAAAATCTTTAAGCCCTTATTGCCCAGCTGCTTAACATCCATTATCCTTGGACTATCCTCATCCAAGACGGTAAATTCTCTATCCTTAATGCTTAATTCTTCCCCTTTTGCCGATTTTATCTTATTTATAGAAATGCGATATGTACTTTGATTCTTCATGCTTTCATTAAGGGTAAGGATTACCGTAGTATCGTTATCGGCTAAGCGCACCGATTTAACCGTTCCAGCATTGGTAATATATTTATTGGTAAATAGGCTGGAGTTTTTATCTACTGGGGCAGTAAAATGGATTTTTATCTCCTTTAGGTTATCTGCCACCACATCATCCAGCTCAAAGGGCAGTTCCTTTATGGTGAAGGTTTTAACTGCAGTACTTAATTCATCGCTTTCAAAGTTGTATTCATAGTCGCCAGCTTGCAGTTTTTCCACCACATAGGAAAAGCGGCCATCCTCTTCTAAGGGGATATTATAATATTTTTCCCCAGAAGAAATACTGGAGGAAAGGGGCTTTAAGCGGAGCCTTAAAACCTTGGTAGCTTTTGCTACCCCTTCAAATTTTACATTGTTCCTGTCTATTGTGTGGTTACTTGTTACATCAAACCTAGTTGGTATGTTTAAATTTAGCTCCTGGGCTAGTGTACTTGAAGAGCCTTTTGGATACTGACTTAAGGCGTTAAGGGTCATGGCAGCCATTACCCCTCTTTTTAGATTGTCAGTAGGCTTAACTGAAATCCCATCCATCAACTTTAGCTCTTTGGCCAGTTCTGGTACCAGATTATAATTTTTTGCCTCCTCTGTACGCCTAAGTACCCTTAATAATAAGGTTTGGAATTGTTGAACTTTCACCGGCTCGTTATATCCAAATTTGTTTGCTCCAGTTCCTATGATAAGTCCCCTATCTACTGCCCATGAAATATAGGGCTTATAAAAGGAGCTTGTAACGTCGTCAAAGGTATTCTTTACTGGATACTTTTTGGCAATTTCTTCTTCCTTATAAAGCCTGCTTATTAGAACAACCATATCCTGCCTTTTAAGGTTTTGTTCTAGCATCAGATCGCCTTCTTCAGAACCTGTCAAAACTCCTATATTTTTCAAAATTTGCCCTGCTTGCCTATAGAAGTCTTCTTCAGCACCATAGACTACGGCAATATTGGAAAATATTAGGACTAATGCTAGAATGAAGGACCATGTTCTTTTCATCGACAACTCTCCCTTCTTTATCATTCTACTAATATTATACATCATTTAGTTAACGATAAATATTACATTATAATTACAATAGCTGGGGGTAAATAGGATATAATAGTAATTAAAAGGGTGAAGGGATAATTGACATAAGAATTAGAATGGGATAAAATACTATAGTTATAAGATTATAGGGAGGTTATTGAAATGCCTACTAAGTATATATTCGTTACAGGAGGGGTGGTATCCTCCTTAGGCAAAGGGATTACGGCAGCCAGCCTAGGCCAACTACTCAAAAGTCGTGGCCTTAAGGTTACTATTCAAAAATTTGACCCATATATAAATGTGGATCCGGGGACTATGAGTCCTTATCAACATGGAGAGGTTTTTGTAACCGATGATGGGGCTGAAACGGATTTAGATTTAGGCCATTATGAGCGGTTTATAGATATCAATCTAAATAAATATAGCAATGTGACTACGGGAAAGGTCTATTGGGCAGTTATCAATAAGGAAAGAAAAGGGGAGTATGATGGAAGGACGGTTCAGGTCATCCCTCACATTACCAATGAGATAAAGGATAGAATCAAAAGGGTTACTAGAGATGGAGAAGTAGATGTGGTAATTACGGAAGTCGGAGGCACAGTAGGGGATATTGAGTCCTTGCCATTTCTGGAAGCTATAAGGCAGATAAAATACGATGTGGGCAAGGAAAATGTAATGTATATTCATGTAACCTTGGTTCCCTACCTATCAATGGCAGGGGAGTTGAAAACCAAACCTACCCAACACAGCGTAAAGGAGTTAAGGAGCATAGGTATACAGCCAGACGTTTTAATCTGTAGAACGGAAAAGCCCTTATCCCAGGATTTGAAGGATAAGATTGCCCTCTTCTGCGACTTAGACCCATCTGAGGTTATTGAAAATATAGATGCAGATACCCTGTATGAGATACCCTTGATGTTAGAAAAGGAAGGACTTCCTCAACTGGTAATAGATAAGCTCGATTTAAAATGTGATGAATTAGATTTATCCGAATGGACAGATATTGTAAATAGGATTAAGTCCTTAAAGGAAAAGGTGACTATAGCTTTAGTTGGTAAATATGTAGAGCTTAGGGATGCCTATCTATCGGTAGCTGAATCCCTAAGGCATGGTGGCATATTCAACGATGTAGATGTAGAGATAAAATGGATACAGGCGGAAGACGTTAATGATGATAATGCAAAGGAATTATTCCAAGGAGTTCATGGAATTATAGTTCCAGGAGGTTTTGGAGATAGGGGAATAGATGGTAAGATTGCAGCCGTTAAATATGCAAGGGAAAACAATATACCCTTCTTTGGATTATGCTTAGGAATGCAGTTGGCAGTTATCGAGTTTGCTAGGAATGTCATCGGCCTTAAGGGGGCTCATTCAACTGAGATAGATCCAGATACCCCTTATCCAGTTATAGATTTAATGCCAGAACAGAAGGATATAGAGCTAACCAATGGCAGCATGAGATTGGGATTATATCCATGTAAATTGGTGGAAGGCACTATGGTAAAGGAAATCTATAAAGAGGAGATTATCTACGAGAGGCATAGGCATAAGTATGAGTTTAACAACCACTTTAGGGAGAGATTAGAGGAAAAAGGGCTTATGGTAAGCGGGGTTTCACCAGATGGAAGGCTGGTTGAAATTGTAGAACTAAAGGACCACCCTTGGTTTGTAGGAGTCCAATTCCATCCAGAATTTAAATCCAGACCTACTAGAGCCCATCCCTTATTCAGAGATTTCATAAGGGCTTCTAAGGTCAATAAGAATAAATAGATAATCTATTTTCAATAAAAGGGGGAGGTATTTTGTTTAGTCAAGACTACCGGAGGATAGCCATTCTTCTTATTATCCTAATGGCTTCAAATGTGTCCTTAGTCTATGGGGATAGCATGTTTACAGATATGGCCGAAAGCCATTGGGCTTATGAATACGTAAAAGAGCTTGTCCATATTGGGCTAATGGATTCCTATGAGGACGGGACTTTTAGGCCTAATGAAGTAGTAAACATTGCCGATGCTTTAGTCTATATAACTAGGCTTTTAAACTTAAGTGAAGAGGAAATCCATAAAATCCGTCTGGAACACGAATATATATTGAATAGATTCGATTTATCACAGGATAGGGAAGATGCCATAGCCATAGCCTTAGATAAGGGCTTGGTAACGGAGGCCTTTGTCAACAACAACCTCTTTAGCAAAGGGGATTTAAGGCCAGTAACCAAGGTAGATGTATCCAAATACATTGCAATAGTCTTGGGAATGGGAGAGCCTGAAGAGGGTATCTATGCCTTTTTATATAAGGATACCGCCCAAATTCCAGAAAGGGTAAGGCCCTATATTAAATTCTTAATAGACAAGGGTATATTGGATTCTAAAGGGGATGGGGAAGGAAACTTCAACCCCAATCAGCCTGTTACCCGGGCAGTATTAGCCAAGATGTTGTACTTAGCCTACAGCCAGATGGATGAAAAACTGGTTCTAATCCCAGAAGAAATGGAAGCTACTGAATCCGCTTTAGTGGATGAATATGATCTGACGGGTATTATCACCGCAAGGGTGGACAAGTTTTTAATAATTGACGATGGGCAAAGGCTGGATTCCTATCAACTGGATAAGGATGCTAAGATAATCATTGATGATATTGAAAGGGGAGAAGACTCCATCCAGGTAGGGTTGAATATAAAGGCTGTAGTCCATGATGGAAACATCATTAAGAAGTTGGTAGTAGATAATGATTTGGATATCTTCTCTGGAGTAATCCATAACATCTCCTTACAGAACTCAAGCCTATCTATCCTTGTAGAATCTATGGAAGGGGCTATAAAGACCTTCAATATATCAGAGGATGCCCATATAAGCTTAAACGGAAAAAAGGCCTACCTATTCAACTTAAAGGAAGGGGATTGGGTAAAGCTAGAAGCCTTTGATGACATAGCCTTAAAGATTACTGGGGAAGGCAAGGATGGAAAGGTGGAAGGAAGAGTTGTGGATATGGATCTAGATGGGAGGATTTTGCTGGTGGAAAGGGAGGATGAATCCACATATGAGTATTCCATTACCAACAACACAACTATTTATAGGAATTCAAATAGTGCTAGCCTAGAAGAGTTGAGAAGGAAGGACGTAATAGTACTTACCATATCTAAGGGAGAGCTAGAAGTCATAGAGGCCAAATCGGTCCCTGGAATTGATGAAGGCTATATCAAGGAGATTCTTATTTCAGCAAGTCCTAAGTTGACCATATCAGATCAGGGTGAGGAAAGGGAATACTTTATTTCTCCTAAAGCCCTAATAAAAAAGGATGAAAAGATAGCCAATCTATATCATTTAAGGTTGGATGACTATGTAAGATTGAACTTGGAAAGCGATGAGATAATGGCCATTGAAGTGTTAGAAAAAAGATAAGACGGAATCTCCGTCTTATCTTTTTCTTTTATTCCGTTCTAATGGCATCTAAGGCCGATAGGTTCATGGCCCTTCTGGCTGGATAGTAGCCAGAAATCAGGCCAATTAGGGCTGAAAAGGCCAAGGCAGCAAATACCAACCATATGGGTATTATGCTTATCTTGGTGTCTTCAACTACTCCTAGAAAGCCGCCAAATTGGGAACTAAAGCGGTTTATTATAGAGGATAACAAGAAGCTAAAGCCTATTCCAACGGCCCCTCCTAGTAATCCTATTATGGCTGATTCAAATAGGAAGAGCCTTTTAATATCTCTTAAAGATGCCCCTATAACCTTCATTATTCCAATTTCCTTAGTTCTTTCATATATGGACATGACCATGGTATTGGTGATGCCTATGGCTGCAACCAGCAAGGATACAGCTCCAATGCCTCCTAGGACGGCCTGGATTATTCCGGTCATCTTATTGAGTTCATCCAACATATCGTTTAAGCTATAGGCTTCAAAGCCTTCACTCTTTATCCTTTCCTGTATCTCACTAACGTATTTTATATCCTCTACCCGGACCATAACCCTTTCATACTCCTGATTGCCCCTTCTATTTTGACCCTGAGAAGTGCCTTCAGTCCTTTCCTTCTCTTCAATCATCTTTCTAACCGTATCTATGGGAAGGAAGATACCCCAGTCGGTATCGTAATTTCCACCTTCTAAAACCCCTACTACCTTTATATTGTAATCCTTATACCTGGGTTGATTCACCCTTTCACCTGGTAGGGAAGGATAGCCGCTGCTCATATCGAAGGTCAACACAATTCTGTCCTTCATAGGCTCGATCTCTATTTCTTCATACCTTCCTCTACTCATGGCTTTTTCATCGTAGAAGTTGTTTTTCATTCCTCCACCAAATACTACATTGAGGTTATCACCAGGCTGAAGAAGCCTTCCTTCGGCAATTTTATAATCGAAATAGGGCATGGCTTCTGGGTCTATTCCCTTAATGGAGGTATGGGAGGTGTATCTACCGCTTTTTAGTATTCCATAGGTCTCTATTATAGGGGTTACTGCCGTTACATGGGGCATATTTCTAAAACTTATTATAGCCTTATCATCTAGCTTGGCTTCCTGCTTTCTTCTATTGGAATCCATTCCTCCATAGCCACCCTCATAGCTCTTATATACATTTATGGTATTTAAACTTCCCATCCTAGCCAATTGGCCCTTAAAGGCCTCTTGCATGCCAAATCCCAAGGATAGCATTACTATAATGGAACTGGTGCCTATTATAACCCCCAGTACGGTAAGGAAGGTTCTCAGCTTCCTTCTCCAAAGGTTTTTAATGCCCATACGGACTAAATCTATACTACTCATCTAAAGCCATACCTTTCTCTTTCCTTTTTTTATAGAATATAAATCCACCAATGGATGCTAATATAAGTAGTAGGCCTATCCAAATTCCCTTAAAGCTTCTACCTTCCTCCATAGGGGGCATGTCTTCTGGGAATTCCTCCATGGGCATGGGTTCCATCACATTTAGGGTGAACTCCTCCCTAATCTCCACATTCTCCCCGGAGCTATCCTCATAGCTAAACACTAAAAAGCCTGTTAACTCTCCAGGTTCTTGAGGGATTATCATACCCTCAAAATAATCGGAGCTGCCCATTTCAAAATTGCCTATATAGTAGCTGCCGTACTCAGTTTGGAAATCTCCCTCCAGTTTTACCATCATATTATATAGGGTAACCCTGCCCGTATTGTAAAACTCCACGGAAATGGGCACTGCTTCTCCTACATAGGCTTCAAGGGGTAGGGAAATCTCCCCTATTTCTAACTTGGATTGTTGGACTACAGGAACCCCAATTAGTTCAACAGCAGTGTACTCAGTACCCTCACTGTCTTCATATTCAAAGTTGGCAGTTATGGTATAGGTTTTGGCCTGGGCATCGGGGACTGTAAACATGGTTATATTCTTTTCTACCCTGCCCTTAGGTGGAATGCTGTCTATATAGAAGGTATTGCTACTGCCAACGGGAGTAAATACATTTCCCCCAATACTTTGGCCACTTGGGTCTACACTTTCATCGGCGGTTAAAAATATCTTTATATTTCTTACTGTCTTCTGGCTGTTGGTATTATAAAAGGATAGGTTCATGGTGAAGTTTTCTCCCGCCTTGACAATATGGGGTTCAAAATCGTATCTGTCTATTATAAGCTTGGGAGTGGTCTTTATCTCTTCACCAGGCTTAGTTACATAAACCCCTACATATTGGGATATAATATGTTTTTCTCCCTCTAATAAATCGTCCTCATATTCTACTGTGATATTGATTGGGTAGTTTCTAGTCTCCCCATCCTTGGTGGTTAGGAATACGAAGCTAAATTTTTCAGCCCCATTGGGGGATAGGGAGTCGATCCTTTTAATATTTACAGTCTTTGGAACGACTGCAACTTGGTCTGAACTTTCTACTGTAACCTTAATGTTCTTTGCATCCATCTTTCCTATATTTCTTAGGGTGAAACCAATATTAACATCCCTATTTTGGCCTACTGGACCATCGGGATAGGAAAGCTCCTCTATAACTAGATTGGAAGCCCTTCCCTTATTAGAGGCCACGCTGACGAAAAACTTACTTGTTTCTTCATAGCTCTGTCCACTACCATCTTTATAGGATAGGTTTAAGTCCAATCCATGGCTGCCGCCTGACAACCTAATGGAGGGAATTATTTCAAATTCCACATAGGCGCTTTTGCCACCCGAAATCCTATCTATATATCTGCTGTTCAATCCAGAGGCTATGGTGAAAGTATCGCTACCTATACCGCCCAAGGATACTCTGATATCCCTTGCTTCCAATGAACCCTTATTAACCAGCTGGATGCCCACCTTACTTGGCTTTCCTGCTTCAGACTCTTTTGGATTTATATCGATTTTGCTAACGGATATTAAGGGCTTTGTATTTTTATTTACAACCCTAATATAGAGGGTATCAGAGTGGCTAAAGGACTTGCCATCGTAATTATAGAATTGGAAATTTGCCCTTATTGGGTAGGTCTTATCTTCTGCATATTCATCTATATCTACCCTAAATTCAATGTCTTCTGTATCCCCTCCTCTTAGGTAGTATATATCTTCATATCCTGCCCCTCTTATGGTTAAGGGGGAATCCCCTTCTAATTCCAGTGTTACCGTTATGTTTCTCGCCCAAGTGGAACTGGAGTTTTTAATAGTAATTGGTACATTAATGGATTTTCCAGCCTGTCCATCTATGGTCTTAGAGCTTACTATGGTTAAGATAGGGTCTGGTTCAGGCCTTTTTTCTTCCTCCCTAGCTGGGCTTATATTGGTAATGCTAATATAATCGGAAATGGAACCTGCTATATCGTCATAATTGCTATAAGAAATGGTTATGGGTATGGTGGTATCCTGTCCACCATTGTAATAGACTTTGTCGAAGGTTACGATGTATTTATT
>JAAYEU010000111.1 GCA_012728595.1 Tissierellia bacterium | reverse complement strand
GGTTGGTTATATAAACGGGTATACCTGTAACTTTTTTAAACACAATGGCAAATCCAGTTACTCCTCCTGGCGCAATGGTATTGGGTTCTAAAAAGAGGACCAATCCTATTGCCAATAAAAATACACCTAAAGCTATGCCTATTAAAGTCAATAGAGTCTTTAAACCCTTTCCCTTTTCCATATAATCCTCCTCATCTATCGAATTCCATCCTTATTAAACAAGACATAGAGTATGAACTTAGGCAGTGCAATCTGTCTTTTAATCCGTTTAGGTTCCTTAATCAGCCTATAAAACCATTCTAAACCAAGTCTTTGAAAGATTTCCGGAGCCCTTTTTAAATCTCCTGCCAATATATCCATGGTTCCTCCGTTCCCTATTATTACCTTCCCATGGATTCTATTCTTATTTTCCCATATCCAAATTTCCTGCCTAGGAAATCCAAGTCCAACGAATATGATATCTGGCTTAGCTTCATTTATCATATCTATTATCTTTAACTCCTCTTTATGGTCCTTATGGCCATTATGGCTGCCTTTAAAGTAACCATGATGGTATCCTGCTAATTTGATATTTGGATAATCCTTTTTAATATTTTCACTGGCCCTTTTGGCAACCCCTTTCTTTCCTCCTAGTAAAAAGAGGCTGTAGCCTTTCTGATTTGCAATTTCCAACAGCCTTATGGAAAGATCGAAACCAGTAACTCTTTCTTTAAGAGGTCTTCTTCTAATTCTAGAACCATATACAAGTCCAATTCCATCTGGGGTTACTAGATGGCTTTCGTTTATGATTCTCTTAAGATATTCATCATCCTTTGCTGCCATAACTATCTCCGTATTAGGAGTAACTATGGTTTTTAATCCATCTTCTACTAAATAATTTTCCACTATTTCGCTTGCTTCCTCTAAAGTTATGTTATCTACTTTAATCCCAAATATATTTACCTTCTCCATAAAACCACCTATTCTCTCAATAGTTCTAAGGCCATATGTACATTCTTCAAAGCCTGCTTTCTCATCTCTATATCCAATTCTTTTAATTTTTCCCTTAAATCCCTTCTATTTCTCCATACATAATCGATATTGGAAATGAGAGCTTCATATTTTAAACCTTCAGCAGGACACATATTATCCATGCCTATGGATTTTAAAAATCCCACAATTTTAGGGTCGTATACAATCCCTACCATGGGCACCTTTTGGGCAGCTGCATATATTAGGGAATGCAGCCTCATGGCAACTATCATCTCCAATTTACCGATTATACCCATTATGTCTTCCACACTATATTGGTTGGAGATGATGTAGGAGTTTTTGTTAGTGACCTTCTCTAGAATACTATTGCAAATGGATAGGTCTTCAGGATAATGCATTGGAATCAATAATACATTTACCTTATATTCCTCTGTAATATAATCTATAGCTTTTGCTGTGTTAAGGATTAAATTCTCCTCCCCCATCCATTTTCTAACGGAAAATCCTATTAAGGGTCTGTCCTGAGAAACCCCTTCTTCATTTAAGATATAATTAACCTTACTTTCATGGCTACCTTCTAAGGTAAAGACTGGGTCTGCAGTTACAAATATATTTTTATTATTAACCCCTAATTCCTCCAAAAAATCCTTTGAATCCTGATCTCTTAATGTAATCAAATCCACCTTTTCCAAGGTTTTCTTGGTTAAAAGCCTATTGAGCTTTCTATCTATTGGCCCTATACCATTAGCATAAACCATAGTAGGCTTATTAAACAGTTTAGCCAGTTTCATCAAGGTCAGATAGTATAATAAAGAACGGGTACTGGTTACATCCTGTAGAAGGCTTCCTCCTCCGCTTATAAATAGATGGCATTTTCTAATTGCCCCAATCACATCTTTTAACTTGAACCTATTAACGGCCTTTATATCGTATACCTTTTCCGTAAAAATAGGATTATTAGATAAGACGGTAATTTCTATGGAATTGTCCTGATTCTTAATATCCTTTACTATGGCCTTTAATATGGCATCGTCGCCACTGTTGTCAAAGCCATAGTATCCAGAAATGAGAATTCTCTTCTTTCCATCCATAAATATTCTCCTTCTAACCGATTACTGCTTCCTCATCGGAAATTCTCACCAGGGTTAATAAGAGGGCCACCAGTATCCAGAAAGTAGTAATTATCCTGGGTATATATAATATATTCTCAACCAAGCCATGAGCCAATACACCAGCTAAACCCGATATAACTCCAATTGCCATAGTTTTTATATAGCTATTTTCTCCTCTTACCAATTTATTTATGGAATATTTGAATAGGATAAATAGCAATATGACAAAGATTATAAAGCCTAATATCCCCATTTCGGCCATAGTCTCCAAATAGGTATTATGGGCATGGAAAGTAGGCATGGTTCTAATATAGGTTTCGAAAGTTTCCTTAAAAGGAAGATGACCAAAACCTACACCCACCAGCCAATGATCCCTTATTATCTCCAATGTTATCACCCACATTCTCAACCTATAGGAATTAGATGAGTCAGCGAAATTGGCGATACTTAAAATCCTATTTATAATGGATTGGGGTAAAAAGTATATAGCCCCTAGGCTTAAAGGAATAGCTGCCAAAAACAACCTTTTTTCAATCAATAACACGAATACAAATATTCCAAAGGCTAATCCTATCCAGCCTCCCCTGGAGTAGGTTAATACTACCGCCAGTAAGAGTATAAGGGTTGTAGCCAGAAATATAGCCTTTTTATGGATTTTCTTAGAAAACCAAAATAAGGATATGGATATGGGTATCATCATTATCAAATATTCTGCCAGTATATTTGGATTCCCAAATACGGAGTAGATTCTGGTTGTTACATCTGGATTATTAGCTGCATCTAGCCATCTGGCCTCCATCTCTACTCCCACTCTATACTGGTAAAAACCATATAATGAAACCAGAGTAGCTGAAAACACCAATAGGACTAGGACTATATTAAAATCCTGCCTGGTCTTTATGTTGTTTACCATTACAAATAAAAATCCAATAGATGTTAGATGGATGGCTAGGTCCCTGAAGCTGCCTGCTGGGTCTATAGACGTAATAGTTGAGATTATAATTGTTATTACATAGAATATAATAGGCATATCTATTGCTTTATTACTAATTGGGCTAGCCTTCTTAAATAGGATTTTAAACAGGTATACCCCTACCATGAATATCATAAATAATAGATTTAGGATATCGGGCAAAAAGGGATATAAAAATACCCCAGCATATATTCCAATCCTTATATCGTATAGAACTAAAACTACTCCTATTAATCCCAACAGGGCCATAGCAAAAGTATTTAATGGTAATTTATAATAGATTAAAGAAAAGAATAAACCTAAGCCTATAGGGAGGATTACTTCCTTTCTCTTTAATGATTCTACCACCATTGATCCACTCCCTCGTCTATGGTAAATATACTTCTTACAATCCTAAAAGCAAAACTTCCTTCCAAGACTTTCTTATAATCCTCTTTTATATTCAAGCCTATTACTGAAATGATTATTAAGGCTATGGAAACTAAATAGGACCTACCCTGGTAGTATCCTCTAACTAGGTTGTTAGCAATAATTCCTATCCCAAAAGCCATAAGGAATACATAAAGGGTATTTTGCAGCTGGATTTCATCCTCAAACAACTTATAAAAACTAGTATATATAAGGCTACCCTGGCTGCCCTTTTTAACAACTTTTTTCAGTCCATCAATAATCCTATTGGCTATATCTACAATAATAGTATATAGCCTATAAAGCAGACTCTCTTCAATTAAGCTTCTGTTGGAAGTAAATAATCTGATAATTAGAGAGCCCTTGGATAAGTTTTTAATTCCTTTCATCACTGGATAGCAAATTTTTTTTAACAGGCTATTATCATAGCCATTAACTAAAAACTTCCAAGCCTTTACCAATAAGCCAACTACTACACTATTGTACATTGGACCACTCCTAGTTCTCTTATTCTACCTCCACCCCTAGTATTGTGCCGAAAAAGGTTACATTCCTATTTTTAACCCTAAATTGAGCTCCAACTCTAACCTGTTCTCCACCAGCTATTACTACGTCAGGATTTTCCTTTACACTTGCTTCCACCGTCATAATAACCGCATACTTTTCCGGAACTTCTGCCAGTATCCATCTGCCATCTCCGCTTTCAACGGGTTCCTTATAGGGCTCCACCTTCTTGTCTACTATGGTACCTATTAGTTGCCCCTTATCATAATGGTATAAGGGGTCTCCAACTACTATACTGTCAACAGTAGGCTTTCTTATATCGGAAACTTCTATAGTCAATAAGGCCTTTTTGTCCTCAGCAATACTAACAGGTCTTGCCTTAAGTCGCTTAACTCCTCCAAATACCAACAAGGCAATTACTAAAATCACGGTTAAATCGATTATATTGATTATTCCAAATAGCTTTCCTTTTTCGTCCATAATCTTCATATTTCCTACCTCCTGTATTGGGTAATTCGTTTATAGATTTTACAATGCTCTTCTGCCATCCTCTTAGATGAAAAGTTTTTTTCCACAGAATCCAATAGCCTTTCTCCCATGGTTCTTATCATTTCTCTATTATCCGCCAAATAATTTAATTTCTCTGCTAAAGCACTACTATCCCTTACATCTATTAATAACCCATTATGGCCATCCTCTATTAGATTGCCTATACCACCTACTTTGGTGCTAATAGTCATCTTCTTAAGCCTAGCCCCCTCTAATATTACATAGGGAAAACTCTCGCTAATAGATGTCAACACATTGATATCTATAGCATTAAAGAACGAATACTGGTCCTTAACAAAGCCTAGGAAATGAACATGGTCTTCAATGCCCATTTCATAGACCAGGGACTTAATTCTCTTTTCATCATTGCCTGTTCCTGCAATTAAAAATACCATATCCTTCCGCTTTTGCAAAAGCTCATAAGCAGCCTTTATAAAGGTTTCATGGTCTTTTACTAGGTCTATTCTAGCCATTATCCCTACTACTACCTTGTTGTCAGCTTGGATGCCGTATCTTTCAAAAAAATCCTCCTTGCTAACATAGTGAACTTCAGATTCTAAATCGATTCCATTATAGACGGTAAAAATCCTTTCCTCCTTAAATCCTCTATCCACCAACATCTCCTTAAAGCTATCCGATATGGCTATATAATAATCGAAACTTTTTAGGGCAATGTAGTTCAAGAGGGTGTAAACAAGCCTTTTATATAGATTGTCCTTAAAATCCAATTTATAATCGCTATGTATAGTAGTTATCATGGGCTTTTTTACCTTGGATTTCAAAAACATAGCTATAAAGTTAGCCCGTGCACCATGACAATGGATTATATCATAGCCTTCCCTATCTATTTCATCTTTAAGCCTATTAATTACAGACAAATCCGTCCTCTTTTTTTGTAGGAATACCTCTATATCGATTCCCGCATCTACGGCCTCATCATAAAAAGAATCCTTAATAAAACAGATGACCTTTGCATCTATCATTTTATGCAGTTGTCTCATCAAAGAAATAATATGAGTCTTAGCTCCTCCTGTATCTCCACCACTAATTAAATGAAGTACCTTCATCACAAAACAGCTCTAATCCAGAGCTTCCTCCTTCCCTTTAGAAGCAAAATTAACCCTACATATTATAACATATATTTGAACCAATACTATAGAAATTTATTACCTACCTTATTTCATATACTCCCCTAACTAAGAATATTGCATCCTCAACTACCAATACCCCCCTATCATCATCCCTTGGGACTATGAGTAAATGATTTGGAGGTACTTTTTCTCCCATCTGTAAATCCTTACCGCCGGTTATATCCGATAGTCCACCTAATTGGCCGGCTATTATTTCTGCCTTTCCTCCCCTGAGTACGATTTCTGTACCGCTTTTTCCTATCAAGGATTTGCCAGCTGGTACCTCTACCACTTCCAGCTCATTAGTAGACTTTGGATCCACATCTGAAAGCCTTCTATCTATGTAATCTTTAAGTTGGTCTATTTTCTTTTCCAGATAGCTTAAGGATACTAAAGGATCTTTTTCTGAACCAGGTTCTGAAAAAACAATAGTGCTTCCTAAAACGGTAGATACTATAACCAATCCTAATACAGTCTTTTTAAACTTACTGGTTTTCATATTATCTCCTCCTTTGAAAAGTAACCTTTCCTATATCAAGAATAGTTTTTTAAATATAAAGCCATAGTGACCCTGAGTCAAAAAGTTTTATATACCATAATCCTTTTAGTTGTATATTGAAATAAAAGATAAGATTCCCTGTCTCCTTTCTATGATTATACTATAATTTAACCCCTTTTTAAAGAAAAGAAAAAAGGCTTCTATTAAAACATTAGAAGGAAGCCTTTTTATCCCTATTCACGCAGGTGTATCCCCTATATATTACAAAAATAAGCATACTTAATCATGCTTATTTTTTATAGGTCTACAAGACCTAGACTTATTTTTAAACACTCATCTACTTTTGCCATCATTTCATCATTGAATCTGCCTATTTTTTCTTTTAGTCTCTTCTTATCAATGGTTCTAACCTGTTCTAATAATACTACTGAATCTTTGGGAAGTCCATATTCCGGAGCACTGATTTCCACATGGGTAGGTAGTTTAGCTTTGTTGATTTGAGAAGTAATAGCCGCAACTATGATGGTAGGACTGTATTTGTTGCCTATATCGTTCTGAATGACAAGAACAGGCCTTATTCCGCCTTGTTCCGAGCCAACAACAGGACTTAGGTCAGCATAAAAAACATCTCCTCTTTTTACATTCACATTTTTTCACACCCAGTTAAATTTGTTTCATATTTATTTAGTTCCTCCATATCTTGTTCAAAGCCTATTTCAGCAAGGGCTAGGTTTATCTTACTCATTTCCACATATCCATCTTTCAATCTTTGAGAAACTTCCATACGCCTCTTTTCACGAATATATAATTTCATAGCTTCTTTAATGAATTCACTCCTATTTTTTCTTTCCATGGAGACTATAAAGTCTACCTCTTTTAGTAAACTATTAGGTAGGCTAACCGTAATCCTTCTGGTCTCTGCCATTAAATTCCACCCCCAGCAAGTGATAATAAGACTAAAAAACCCACAAATATACGACATATTAATTATATATTCTATACACTAAGTGTGTCAATATAGATAAAGATTTATTCAAATTAAGCTTCTCCTAATAGATAATCCTCTATATCTATTATTTCTCCATTTTTTACATATATTCTCGGAACCCTTCTTCCTACTATAGAAACAATTTCATAATTGATAGTACTTAATTTGTCCGCAATCTCGTCTACATGGGGAACCCCTTCTTCATATCCAAATAGTGTCACTTCATCTCCAATTTTTACATCATCTAAATCGGTAATATCTATCATACATTGGTCCATACATATTTTTCCTACTACAGGCACCCTCTTTCCCTTTAAAAAAGCTTCGCCCTTGGAAGTTAAAAGCCTTGGGAATCCATCGGCATAGCCTATAGGGAGGGTGGCAATTTTAGACTGCCTTTTGGTAATAAATATTCGACCATAACTAATACCAGTCCCGTTTGGAACATCTTTTATATGAGAAATCTTAGCCTTTAAAGCCATTGCAGGCCTTAAATCTACCCTTTCTTTTTCTACTTCATCAGAAGGATAAAGCCCATATAACATAATCCCTGGCCTAACCATATTTAAATTATACTCTGGCAGGTCTATTATTGCAGCACTATTGGAAACATGTTTAATGGGAATGGAGATGTTTCTCTTTTCCAAGGCTTCGATTATTTCCATAAAATATTCATATTGCTTTCTACTATAGCTTTTATCCTTTTCGTCAGCAGTAGCAAAATGGGTATAAATCCCTTCAATATATAGGTTGGGAAGATTGGAAATATTTGTTATCTCTTCAATAGCCTTTTCCTTAGATGAAAAACCTATTCTCCCCATACCGCTATCTATCTTTATATGGATAATAGCCTTCTTGTTTAATTGGACAGCGGTATCTGAAAGGATTTTAGCGCTTTCATAATCCCATATGGTTTGGATAATATCATATTTTACTACATTATGATATTGGCATTTTGGAGTATAGCCTAGTACAAGTATGGGGGCATTTATATTTGCCCTTCTAAGTTCTAGAGCTTCCCGTAAAATTGCAACTGCTAATCTATCCGCTCCGTTATTTAGGAAGGTTTCTGCTGCTTTGATGGAACCATGACCATATGCATTGGCCTTGACTACAGCCATTACTAAAGCTTCTTTTCCAACCCTTTCTCTTACCTTCCTCATATTATAGGCTAAATTATCCAAATTTATCTCTGCCCATACAGGTCTGATATAATCTACTTCCATCTTACCACCTCTTATATTGTCCCATCAATAATTTCTATATAATTACATCTAATATATTCAACCTGAAATGGACAAAATCCTTCTTTTTTTCCTAAATTTTTTGAACTTTTTCATTTTTGTAAATCTTCCAATGGCTACAGCTTTAATATTCCAATTTTTTAATACTATAGGGAATATGAAACAAAATATCACTAGCAATCATTCCATACTCCCCTTTCTCCTCCTTAGCCAGGTCGCCTGCTAATCCATGGCAATATACCCCTAATAGGGCTGCTTTATAGGAGGAGATTCCTTGGCCTATAAAACTAGCAATAACCCCAGTTAAAACATCTCCACTGCCGGCTGTTGCCATTCCAGGGTTACCCGTAGTATTTACATAAACTTCTCCCCCTGGGCTTGTAATTACTGTGTTGGCTCCTTTTAGTACGGTTACTACATTATATTTATTCGAAACCCACTTAGAATATTCTAGCCGTTTCTGTTGAAGGGTTTCTATTTCTAT
Organism: Tissierellia bacterium; assembly: GCA_012728595.1. GTDB lineage: Bacteria > Bacillota > Clostridia > Tissierellales > Tepidimicrobiaceae > Tepidimicrobium. The sequence goes on along the minus strand of JAAYEU010000111.1, from coordinate 9,109 downwards.
GTTCAACAGCCTTGAAAGCTCACCTGGATGGGGGGTTATTACGGTATCTGCCTTCCTATTTTTTAGTACTTTTAAATCCCCTTGAGAAATGCAGTTTAGACCATCTGCATCTAATACAATTGGCCCCTCATAGCTTAGGAGGATTTTTTCTATCAATTTAATTCTAGATTCGTCCACCCCTATGCCTGGTCCTATTGCTAGGGCATCCATATCTTTAATTGTTTCAACTATCTCTTCAAAGGAACTAAGAAGGAAATGGCCTGTATCTCGGTCTTCTACAGGCTTAATTATGGCTTCTGTCAATTTTATTGAGAAGATATCCACTAAGCTATTGGGTATAATAGTATAAACTAGTCCGCTACCGCTTTTAAGAGCTGCCATAGTTGTTAAATAACAAGCTCCCGTCATCCCCTTGCTGCCAGCAATTACTCCTACTCTACCAAAAGTGCCCTTATGGGAATCCTCTTTTCTCTTAGGTAAGATACTTTTAATCTCGGAAGGAATGGCTATTTCTTCATGGTAGGATTTACCTTCTCCTATTACGAAGGCAATAGCGTACTCTCTTTCATGGGATAGGGATAATTCCATATTTCCTATACCTAGTGTTTTGTAGGTATTCAATCCTTCATTATATAGCCTTATATGGGGTTTTCCCCTATTATCATGGAGTATTTCTATATCCTGCCAGTTTATTTTCCCAATACCCCTTCCTAACATCTTTGATACAGCCTCTTTTGCAGCAAAAATTCCAGCTATAGTTTGAGGATTATAGTTTTTTTGTTCAATATATTTTCTTTCAGACTGGGTAAATATTTTATTTAAAAAGCTATCACCCTTTTTGGTCAATATCTCTTCTATTCTAGATACCTTGACTATGTCTACTCCATTTCTTAAAAACATAATAATTTCCCCTTTACTCCAATATTAGTTCGTCCAGTTTTTCAGTTTCCTCCCTACCCAATAATCCATGTAGGAAGGAGTAGGTTGAATCTATCCATTCTTCATAATCATGTTTTTCATTTATCAATTCCCTAAGCCTCTCCCGCAGGCTTTCCAGTTCATCTACCAACTGATTTAATTTCTTTTCCCTGGCTTTAAGTTCCTTATAACCATAATATACTGTAATCTCTAGCAGCTGGAAGTTTAAATCCCTAATTTCCTGAGGAATAGTTTCCAATTGATAGCTTATTTCATCCAGTTCTTCGTTAATCTTTTCTATTTTTTCCTTATATTCATCTAATAAGCCAACGGAATGGACCTTGTTTTCATTATTTACAGCATTGGATATGCCTAAAATCATCTTCATGGCCTTGGTCTTATCCTTTTTAAGGGTCCTTTCTCTTGTTTGTAATTCCCTCATCCTTCGTACAAGTTCCTCAAGCTCTTCTTTAACATGTTGAATATCCTTATTATCTACTTCTCCAAAAAGTTTCATCCAAGTTTCATCTTCTATCAATAAGGGAATCCTATTTTTTAAGATTATATTTTCATCTAAATCTATCTTTTTGAATACCATTATATCCACTCCTCTATCTAGATTATACTATATAATCCATATAGAGAAATATTATCTTAGAACTATTTTTTAAGTTAAAGCAATAAAAACCAAAAAGCAATGGACTAAATTTACCTTTAATCCATTGCCTAACTATTATCTATTGACTAAATCCTTGGCTATCTTTTCTGCCTTATAAAGAATCTTCTCTACATCTAAGGTCTTTATTTCCCTATTTTCCATTATTATATTTCCATCTACTATTACCGTATTCACATCGGACCCCTGTACCGAATAAGCTAATGCCGAGATTATATTGTGTCGTGGATATAGGTGGGGTTTATCCATATCGATTAATATGAGATCGGCTTTTTTGCCTGCTTCAATAGAGCCAATTTCATCATCCCATAACAAGGCTTTAGCTCCATTGATGGTAGCCATCTCTAAGGCAGTAATGGCTGGGACTGATACGGCATCCATATTAACCGCCTTATTGACTATAGAGGCTAGGTGAATTTCCTCAAACATATTTAAATTATTATTGCTAGATGAACCATCAGTACCCAAACTTACATTTACTCCAGCTTTAAGCATTTGGTCTATGGGAGCAAATCCGCTGGCTAGTTTTAAATTGCTGCTTGGATTGTTTACCGGACTCACATTGTTTTCCCTTAGTATATTAATATCCTCCTCATCTACATGGACGCAATGGGCAGCTATGGTGGGTAATTTAAATAATCCCAAATCGTATACGTGCTTAATAGGTGATTTACCATAAGTTTTGAAACTATCCTCCACTTCCTTTTTAGTTTCAGATAGATGGATGTGTATTCCAGCATTTAATTCATAGGCTAAATCTATTATATCCTCTAAGTACTTAGGACTACAGGTATAGGGTGCATGGGGTGCTACCATTACCTTAATCCTTCCATCTGCCTTCCCATGCCAGCTCTTATGAAGCCTTCTTGTGTCATCTAATTTCTCTTTCTTCTTACCCTTTTCCTCTATAATTCCTCTAGTTAAAACTCCCCTCATACCAGCTTCTTCTAAACCCTTTCCTACTTCATCCATAAAGAAGTACATATCACAAAAGGCAGTGGTTCCAGATTGAATCATTTCCACCATGCTTAATAGAGAACCCCAATAAACATCCTCTTCGGTAAGTTTTGCCTCCACCGGCCAAATCTTTTTAGTTAACCACTCATGTAAGGGCAAGTCGTCGGCATAATTTCTTAATAAGGACATACCAATATGGGTATGGGCATTTACTAACCCGGGCATGGCTACCTTATTTTTCCCATCTATGGTTTTAGTTGCTTTTATATCCTCTTTTAACTCTCCAATGGAGCTTATCCTATCTCCTTCAATGTAGATGTTTGTATTTTCAATTACCTCATCCTTGCCATTCATAGGCACTAGGGTAATATTCTTGATTAGGATACCCATTTTATCCCTCCTTCTCTATCCTAAAAAGTCCCTCAAAAGCCCTATAAGTTCTTCTGGTTTTTCAACTTTAAGGGCTATCTTTTCAACAGGACATATATCCGTCCTATCCCTATTCTCTATATAAGGACTTAACTCATCATAACTACAGGGGATATTGTTTTCCCTTAATATTTCCACCGCCCTCTTGGACATTAACTTTCCATATACCTCCTCTATTCCTAGGTATATGGAAAGCATAGCAGCTGCCTTACCTATTACCCTGTCAGCTATAGATGAACCCTTTACCCTCCCTTCCATTTGGGTAGCCAGTATATACATGGGCTTAATCCCCTTGTCCTTACTTTTAAATATCAGTTCCTTATCCTTTACCACAGCTATGGCTAAATTTCCCTGATTAAGATACTTTTTAGCCAACTCTATATCCGTCATCTTACTCACCTTCAATCAAAGATTTGCTTCCATATATATCCTTCTTCTTAAATATTATCAAACCGCAGGTGAACCTAAATATTAAATCTAACCCTAGGGCAATCCAAATAAAGGTTATACTAACCTCAAATACAAAGGCAACTAATAATGAAAGGGGTACCCTGATTAGCCATAAGCCCAACATAGCTATTATCATAGGGATTTTAGAATAGCCTGCCCCTCTTAAAGCTCCATTAAATACCCCATTAATGTTTTGGGGTATCTGCACCAAACCCATTACGAATAGGTACATAGCCCCTATTTTGACAATCTCCCCATCATTGGTTAATAGTCTCATGACCTGTTTTGGGAAAAATACCAGTACTCCTCCTGTGAAGATGGTAAGAATACTAGTCCACTTAATAAGCTGCCGAATATACTTTTTTCCTAATTCCCTATCTTGAGAACCAATGGCATGGCCTATAAAGGTAGTAGCCGCTACTCCAAAGCCAGCTGCCGGCATATAGGAAATGGCCTCTGCTTGTAATCCCAATTGATAAGCTGCATAAGCAATTTCCCCGTAAGTAAGAATTGCCTTAGTCATTAGAATAGCCGCCCCCTCCCAGAATATGGTTTCAAATGAGGTAGGGAGCCCTATCCTATATACTGGTAAGACCTGTTCAAATTGAACCTTAAAGGAGGATTCGTTTCCTATGGTGGTTAAAACCCCATCTTTCCCAAATAGCACCTTTAATCCTAATAGAGCTGCTGTTATATGGGCAGTAAGTAAACCCAAAGCAGCTCCCCTTAATCCCATAGGTTTTATTCCCAGCTTACCAAATATGAGTATATAGCTAAAGGTGATATTTACAATGTTCATTATCATGGCAATCTTCATAGGAGTTTTAGCATTTCCCATGCCCTGCAGGGTACCTGCCACTATTAGGGCTACGGTTATAAAGGGTAGTCCCCAGGAGATAATCCTTAGGTATAGGCTAGCATCAGCCAACAATTCTTTACTTGGATCGAAAATCTTTAATAGGGTATTAGCATTCCAAAATAGCAGCTGCTGCAGTATTATAACCAATAGAATTGAAAAAAATAGGGTTTGGGTAACGATTTTTTCCAATTTAACGTAGTTATTAGCACCGTGGGCCTGAGCAACGAATACGGATACTCCCGTTGATACCCCCCTAAATATGGCCCATATCATATTAAAGATGATATTGCTCATCCCTATAGCACCAACTGCTATAGGATTGATCCTACCTATCATGGCCATGGAAATAATTCTGGATGTCATCTGAAGTATATTCTCAAGGGTTATAGGCAGGATCATTGATAATATTTTCCTTCTTATTATCCTATTTTCTGTCCTTTGATTTATGCTATTCATCCACTTTACCTCTGCTCAAGTTTTAAGTAATAAGTCCATTAATATAAACTACAGTAAAAATCTTGTAGCTCTAATTATTTCAATTAAATCTTTAGATTTATATCTAACCCTCATTGGGTCAACAGCTTCTGCTCCCTTATAATTTAAAGCCCTTAAAGCATCTGCATGTTGTTTGTATTTTATTTCTAAATCAAACTCCTTTGGCAATTCTATCTTATAAAGAGAAAAGTCCTTCTTCAAGCTTTCTTCTACCCCATCTTTAATAAGCTCTAAAGCCAATTGGGGGTGGATACTTATAGTTGAATTTCCTCTACCTTCCTTTACCGCTACCGTAACTATATTTTCGTTTACCTTCTTTACTTCAGTGCACAAACCCAACTCTCCACTTAAAAATACTACTGGTACATTTAAGTAAGCAGCTATGTAACTATGTATAAGAAACTCCGATAGATATTCTCCATTTAATTTCATATAGTCGATATTGGTATTCATAGTATGGGATAAGGGATTATCGTCAGTTCCTCCAGCTGAATGGTAGCCTATAAATATTAAGGCATCAAAGCTTTCATCCAGCTCTTGAACCATGGAAAACATATGGCCGCTCCAGCCCCTTATTAGCTTGGTGTTCTTAGGCAATAAATTATGGTCTATATTCCTACCACTATCATGGGCATCCTTAACCCAAATTTCCTCTGCCCCTGCCTTTATAGCTCCTTCACAAGCAGCCTTTACTTCCAAGGTCATCTGATGTGTAAATTCTTTATAATCGGCTTCGGACTTTTCCGTTTCATCCCAATGGGTTACTCCAGTTACTCCTTCAATGTCTGCACTTATGTATATTTTCATAGCCTTTCCCCCTTTAGAAATAATTCTTCATATCCATTATAACAATATTTCAGAATAATATAACACCTATTTTTCAATATTGCCTTCATATTAAAAATGTATTAGTATATATGTATCAACAAAGACATGTGATAGTTTTTAGGGAGGAATATGATGAGCAATACAGAAAATAATGAATTATTGGTTGGCAATTTACGGAAAAACCTGCTTAAGATTTCCATACCCACCATGTTTGGATTCGTTTTACAGGCTGTATACGATATGGTAGACATAATTTGGATTGGTAGGATTTCAGCTTCTGCAGTAGCAGGGGTTACTATTTTTTCTACAGTTTTTTGGCTTGTAACGGTATTAAACGAGATTATAGGAACTAGTTCTATCTCCTTAATCACACAAAGCTATGGAAAAGGGGATATGGAACGCACTAGAAGGATAATAGAACAAACCTTAACCTTTAAGGCCTTGGTGGCTATTATTTCTGGGGTTGTAACTTCCATCATACTAAAACCCCTACTATCCTTTTTTACAGATGACCCTATGGTACTTAGGGCCGCTTTAGACTATGGCTATATCAGGATGTTCTTCCTTCCTATAATGTTTTCTTCTTATTCGGTAAACACAGCTCTAAGATGTTTGGGGGATGCTATTACCCCCATGAGAATAATGATAATATCGTCAATAGCCAATATAATTTTAGACCCTATATTTATGTTTGATACAATCCCGGGAACCAATATACCCGGTTTTGATATGGGAGTATTTGGGGCAGCTTTGGCAACAGTTATTTCCACCATAATAGCCTTTTCTTTGGGCTTTTATATATTGGTAAGGGGAAATAAAAAGATTAAGATTAGCCTTAGAGGGCTCTTCCAATTGGATTGGGAAATAGATAAGAAGCTGTTGACCATTGGACTTCCAACGGGTGCAGAAATGCTTATGAGAAACCTATCCAGTATGATTGTATTGAAATTCGTATCCATTTATGGTACCAATACGGTGGCCGCCATGGGCATAGGTAGTAGGCTATTTAGTTTTGCCTTTATGCCTATTTTAGGTATAGCCATGGGTACAAGTACCATGGTAGGTCAAGCTTTAGGGGCTGAAGAAATAGATAAAGCCATAGACACAGCAAAGTTCTCCGCCTTAGTTAATGTTGCCATGATGGCTTTAATATCCCTCATATCCATCTTACTACCAGATAAGATAATGGCTCTTTTCATCAAGGACTTTGAAGTAATTAGAATAGGAATTCCAATGGTAAGGATTTTGATTCCTTCCTTAATACTAGCTGGCTGGTCTATGGGGTTGGGCTCTGTATTTACTGCATCTGGTCACAATACCCCTTATCTATTAGCTAGTATCGTTTCAAGGTGGGGAGTACAAGTTACCATGCTTTTAATTACCAGCCAAATACTAAAGCTTTCAGCCATCTATGTATGGTTTAGTTTTGTGGCAGCCGAGCTTGGAGAGCTTATTATAATATTAATACATTATAATAAAGGAAAATGGAAGACCAAAAGGGTATAGTAAAGGCATAAGGTGATTACCTTATGCCTTTTTAATATTCCAATATTTGAAACTGCCTTTCAATCAATTTCCTAAGGGGTATATAGAGTAGGATGGATGTGAAAATGAAGATAAACCCTATAATCCCATATATAATCAAAATATCTATTTTACCCAACAATTTATATGCTAGAAATCCTACTCCCACTATATAAAGGGAGCCTATACCCATAGCTATTAATACATTTAAATTCTGTTTCATAGCCTTTTGTGGATTATCCCAATTAAGCAGGGGCCTAAATATGTCTACTATCATAACCAATTCTGCCATAGCAAGGCTTCCTAAAATACCTAGCACTGTAATCCAAACTAGATTTTCTAAGCTTAAAAAGCCTAAATAAGCTATTGCCCCTAATAAAGCTAAAATTCCTATCAGCTGTACAAAAAGGGAGGATAAAACCCTACCAAGTATCTGATCCCTGGCTCTTATAGGCAGGGCCCTTTGAATCCAAAGGCTTCTACCCTCCCTAGAGAAGGTGGTACATCCTACACAGTTCATAACGCCCATGAAAGTAATTAGCCCAGCCCCTATAAGGGATATTAGATGGGGGTAAGCCTTCATCAACATATTTAGCCCTTCTATGGATTGGCCTCCATCCATGGAAGTAGATAAGATTAATAGTATGGGAACTATTACTACTCCTACAACAGAATTCAATAGATAAACAGGGGTCCTTAAAAGCATCTTTATCTCCTTTAATCCTAAGGCTATGAAGGCAGGATAGCTTTTACTATAATCCGATGCCTTAATCCTACTGCTGCCTCTAAAGGTACTTACTTCTAAGTTCCCAATCAGTCCATCAAAGAATACCCTTTCGCTTAAGAATATATTTACTAAGAAAACAACTATTGATAGGCCTACAAACAATATTAGGTTGAGTAAGCCTGTAATACTAGTATAACTGCTTAAGCTTAGTGCGCCCCACATGCTGGGGGGAAAGCTTAGTCCTAGCCTTTTCACCAATAGATTGGAATCCCTTGCCAGCTTTAGGAAGAAGTCTTCCCCTTCCATCAAGGCATTTTGAGCTATGGATTGGAATTTAAGCTGGAAGAAAAGCAATCCTATTATCAATACAAAATAACCGATGATTCGGACTAAGTCCTTTCTTCCCTTAATATTGGTGTACTTCATAAAGAGCATTACTACTATTGAAGCCAAAGCTAAGGGTATTACTGGGAGGAATAATATCAATATTAGTGCATATAGCCAGTAGAGTAGCCCTTCCTCTCCTGTGAATCCAAATATAATTATAAAAGGAAGTATTATTGGTAAGGAGGTTAAATATTCATTGACCATCAAGGATACGAACTTCCCGCCAATAATTTCCCTAGGTTTTAATGGTAAAGGCACTAATACATTTAAATCATTTGAAAAATAGTATTTGGACATAACATAGAGTATTCCAAATATAAATACTATCATCTGAGAAAATAAAAAGCCATTTAATAAAAACATGGATTCCTGCCCCATGCTATTATAAGCCTCATATAGATTAGAAAGTCCCTTTACAATCATCATATAGGAGGGTAGGACGGAAAGAATTACTATTCCAAAAAGGATAATTTGAAATCTGTCCCTTTTATTTGTCAGTTTGTACTGTAAGGCTGATAATCCAAAGCTGGTGTTTAGATCGGTTTTGATTAAGGACAATATCTTATTCATTTTCCGTCAACTCCAAGAATATCTTTTCTAGGGACTCCCTTTCTTCTGCATGGCTTCTTAGCTCTTCCATAGTGCCTAGGGCGATAATCTTTCCCTTGTTGATAATGGCAATTCTATCGCATAGCTTTTCCGCCACCTCCAATACATGGGTTGAAAAGAATACGGTCTTTCCTTCATGGCATCTCTTTCTCATAATCTCCTTTAATTGGAAGGAGGATTTTGGATCCAGTCCTACCATGGGCTCATCTAGTATGAATAAATTGGGTTCATGGATTAGGGCAGAAATAAG
>JAAYEU010000019.1 GCA_012728595.1 Tissierellia bacterium | reverse complement strand
CAATGTAAGGGGAAGGGGAGGAGCAGGTTTCCCAGCAGGTGTAAAATGGGAGACAGCTTTTAAGTATCCAGCAGATAAGAAGTATGTTATCTGTAATGCCGACGAGGGAGACCCAGGTGCCTTTATGGATAGGTCCATATTGGAAGGAGACCCTCATTCTGTATTAGAGGCCATGGCCATCTGTGGTTATGCAATAGGTTCCGATCAGGGATATATATATGTAAGGGCAGAATATCCTATTGCAGTTGAGAGACTTGAAATTGCCATAGAGCAGGCCAAAGAAAAAGGGCTATTAGGTAAGAACATATTAGGAACGGATTTTAGTTTCGATATCGAACTGAGATTAGGAGCAGGGGCTTTCGTATGTGGCGAAGGTACAGCCCTGATAGAATCCATAGAAGGCAAGCGTGGAATGCCTAGGACTAAAATCCATAGAACTGCCCATAAGGGATTATGGGGTAAACCAACCATAATTAATAATGTGGAGACTTTTGCAAATATTCCAGTAATATTCCAAAAGGGAGTAGAATGGTTTAAGAGCATTGGTACAGAGGATTCGCCAGGAACTAAGGTATTTGCCTTAGGAGGTAAGATAAACAATACCGGGCTGATTGAAATACCTATGGGAGTTACATTAAGGGATATAATCTATGACATAGGTGGAGGTATCCCCAATGGTAAGGAATTTAAGGCAGTCCAAACGGGAGGACCTTCTGGCGGATGCATTCCAAAGGAACATATAGATGCTCCAGTAGACTTTAAGTCTTTAGCAGAACTAGGCTCCATAATGGGCTCTGGTGGAATGGTTGTAATGGATGAAGACAACTGTATGGTGGATATAGCCAGATTCTTCTTAGACTTTACCGTTGAGGAATCTTGCGGGAAATGTGTTCCATGTAGGGAAGGAACTAAGCGGATGCTGGAGATATTAGAAAAGATTACCAATGGAGAGGGAACGCCAGAAGACCTAGATAGGTTAGAATCCTTAGCTGAAACTATAACTAATGGTTCTTTATGCGGTTTAGGCCAGACTGCGGCTAATCCAGTAATATCCACTATGAAATACTTTAGGGAAGAGTATGAAGCCCATGTTTATGATAAGAAATGTCCTGCCGGTTCATGCCAGGCATTATTGGAGTTCTTCATTACAGAGGACTGCATAGGATGTACCAAATGTGCTAGGAATTGTCCTGTTTCATGTATAAGTGGAAAGGTAAAGGAAAGGCATGCAATAAATACCGACGAATGTATCAAATGTGGTAATTGTATGGAGGTTTGTCCGGTGGGAGCGGTAATCAAGAGATAGAAATGGGAGGTTTATTATGGAAAATGTAACTCTTACGATAGATGGCATTAGGGTAACGGTCCCTGAGGATTATTATATTATTGAAGCGGCTAAAAAAGTAGGCATAGAAATTCCTGCCCTATGTTACGACCCAAATTTAGAGGTGGTTGGTGCCTGTAGAATTTGCTTGGTGGAAATAGAAGGAAGAAATAAGTTGGAAGCTTCTTGTTCTACCAGGGTTAGGGAAGGTATGGTTGTGCACACCGAATCTGAAAAGGTAGTAGCCATGAGGAGGGAAATTCTACAACTCCTTTTAGACAACCATCCTAATGATTGTTTAACTTGTCAAAAAGCAGGTGAATGCTTACTTCAGGCCTATGCCTATAGATATGATGTTAAGTTTAGGGAACACGATGGGGCAAGAAGGCCTAATTATGTAGACACATCCAGTCCTTATATATTAAAAGATGATAGCAAGTGTATTTTGTGTGGTAAATGCGTAAGAACCTGTGCCCAGGTTCACGATAGAAAGGTTTTATCTTTTGCAGGCAGGGGTTTTGACACCCGAATAGTTGCCGACGCAGACTTTACATTGGAGGAATCCACCTGTGTATCCTGTAATAGATGTGTAACCGTATGTCCAGTAGGGGCCTTGGTTGATAAGAGGCTATTAGGAAAAACTAGAGTTTGGGATAGCCATATAAAGGGAGTTAAGTGTAAAGCCTGTGATTATGGATGTAATTTCGAAGTAATATCTAAAAAGGGTAAAAACATTGCAGTAAGGGCAAAGGCTCCTTCTGAGGGAAGACCCTTGTGCCTAAAGGGAAGACTTACTACTGAATTCCTATATGTGGATGAACCGGAGACTCCTTATAAAAAGGTAGACGGTAAATTTGTAGAAGCTAGTTGGAAGGAAGCTTTAGGCTTAGATGGTGTATTCGAAAAATTATTACAAGAGGAGAATAGCAAGTAGGAGTTGAATGAAATGGCTAGTATAACCATTAACGGTAAGAAATATGAGGTAGATGATAATATTACGGTACTTGAAGCCTGTAGAAAAATGGGGATCGATATACCTACTCTATGCTATGATGATAGGCTAGAACCCCATGCTGCCTGTAGATTATGCCTAGTTGAAGTAAAGGGGAAGGGGAAGCTTGAGACTTCCTGTTCCCTTAAAGTAAAGGATGGAATGGTCATAGAAACTCATAGTGAAAGGGTAATGAAGACCAGAAAGGAAATATTAGATCTATTATTTTCAAACCATCCAAATGACTGCTTAACCTGTGATAAATCTGGAGCATGTAAACTACAGGACTATTGCTTCGAATATGGGGTTGAAATGGGTACCTATGAAGGGGAGAAGAAGGACTATCCAATGGACTATTCCAACCATTTTTACACCTATGATCCTAATAAATGTATACTCTGTGGTAAATGCGTTAGGGTATGTTCTGAACTTCAATGTACCGATGCTATAGGGTTGGAAAAGAGAGGATTTAAAACCAAGGTGACTACTCCCTTCGATTTAGGGTTGGCTACATCAAATTGTGTATCCTGTGGGAACTGTGTGGCAGTATGTCCAGTAGGAGCTTTGATGCCAAAGAGGAAGGAAAGGTTTAGACTTTGGGAGGTAGAAAGGGTAAAAACCACTTGTTCCTACTGTGGAGTAGGCTGCCAGTTGGAATTACTGGTAAAAGGGAATAAGGTTGTAGGAGTAGAACCTGCAAAAGGAAAGGCCAATAATGGACTATTATGCGTAAAGGGTAGATTTGGATATTCCTTTATAAACCACCCAGATAGGTTAAAAACTCCTCTTATCAAGAAGGATGGGAAGTTTGTAGAGGCCAGCTGGGAGGAGGCCTATAGATTAATAGTAAGTAAGATAAATGAAATCAAGGACAAAAATGGTCCAGAAGCCTTTGCAGGCCTTACTTCTGCTAGATGTACCAATGAGGAAAACTATCTATTCCAGAAGTTATTTAGGGCAGTGATTGGAACCAATAATGTGGACCATTGTGCCCGCCTCTGACATGCCTCAACAGTTGCAGGTCTTGCAACAACATTAGGCAGTGGTGCCATGACCAATAGCATTGAGGAGATATTAAATACCGATGCTATATTCGTAATAGGCTCCAATACTACGGAAAACCATCCGGTAATTGGAACGGTCATGAAGAGGGCCATAAAGAGGGGAGCAAAACTAATAGTGGCAGACCCAAGGAAGATTGAACTGGCAGAATATGCAGATGTATTCTTACAGGTAAAGCCAGGAACTAATATTGCCCTCTTAAATGGAATGATGAATGTAATCATCAACAATGATTTACACGATAAGAAGTTCATAGAAGAGAGAACTGAAAACTTTGAAGAGTTTAAAGAGCTAATAAAGGATTATACCCCCGATAGGGTAGCTAAAATATGTGGCGTTAAAGAAGAGGATATTGTAAAGGCTGCTCTCATTTATGCTAGGGCAGAAAAAGCAGGAATCTATTATGCCATGGGAGTAACCCAGCATACTACTGGAACCCATGCAGTAATGAGCATATCTAACTTAAGTTTACTCTGTGGTAATATTGGAAAGGAATCGGCCGGGGTTAACCCATTAAGAGGCCAGAACAACGTTCAAGGAGCCTGTGATATGGGTGGCCTGCCAGCAGACCTACCAGGTTATCAGAAGGTATTCAATCCAGAAGTTCAGGAGAAGTTTGAAAGCTTGTGGGAGACCAGTATTCCAAATAGAGCAGGTCTAACCATTCCTGAAATATTGGATGCAGCAGAAAAAGGAGATATTAAATTCATATATATAATGGGTGAAAACCCAATGGTATCCGACCCGGATATTAACCATGTAAGGAAGGCCTTAAGCAATTTAGACTTCCTAGTGGTACAGGATATATTCCTAACGGAAACAGCGGAATTAGCCGATGTAGTATTACCTGCTGCCTCCTTTGCGGAAAAGGACGGAACCTTTACTAATACGGAAAGAAGGGTTCAAAGGGTTAGAAAGGCCATTGAGCCAGTTGGAGATGCTAAGCCCGATTGGCAAATCTTAATGGGGCTAATGAATAGGCTGGGCTATAATAAAAAATACCTACATCCTTCTGAGATAATGGAGGAAATTAGAAGGGTTGTACCCCAGTATGGCGGAATAACCTACGATAGAATAGAAGAAGAAGGCATCCAATGGCCTTGTCCAGATATAGATCATCCAGGAACCAAGTATCTCCATAAGGATACCATTGCTAGGGGTAAAGGACTATTTATGGCAATAGACCATAGGCAGAGTGCAGAAGTTGTAGATTCCGAATACCCATTTATATTTACTACAGGAAGGGTACTCTACCACTACCACACTAGGACTATGACAGGAAGGGTTGAAGGATTGAATAAACTGTCCCCTAGATCCTATGTGGAGATAAATGAGGTAACGGCCAATAAATTAGGCATTTCCCATGGGGAAAAGGTAAGATTAACTTCAAGAAGAGGTAGCATTATCACCTGGGCTAAAGTTACCGACATAGTAGACGAAAATGTATTGTTTATGCCCTTCCACTTTGCTGAAGGGGCAGCTAATTACCTAACCAATACTAAATTAGATTCCATTGCTAAAATTCCAGAATTGAAGGTAGCTGCTGTTAGATTGGAAAAGCTAGGGAGTTGAAAGTATGTTTAAAGTAGGAATAATAATAGCCAGCGATAAGGGTTCTGTTGGAGAAAGGGAGGATATAAGCGGAAAGATAATAAAAGAAATTGTAGAATCAAAAGGCTACAAGGTAGGAAAATCAGTGATTCTTCCTGATGATGAAAAGTTTCTTTTAGAAGAGATGATTCATATGGCCGATGAATTGAAGCTGGATTTAATTTTAACCACTGGAGGAACGGGGTTTAGTAAAAGGGATGTAACCCCTGAAGCCACTATCAAGGCCTGCGATAGGATGGCTAATGGAATAGCTGAGGCTATAAGATACTATAGCCTCAGCATTACCCCCAGGGCTATGTTATCTAGAGCCGTATCAGGCATAAGGGGAGAAACCCTAATAGTAAATCTTCCAGGAAGTCCAAAAGCAGTCAAAGAATCCTTAGAGTATATAATAGATAGCCTTCACCATGGTTTGGAAATACTTAAAGGCCAAACTGGTGATTGCGCTAGGTAGGTGTTGGTATGAAAGAATTTGGTACAGCTGTTATACTAGCAGGTGGCAAGAGTAGCCGCATGGGTTTTGATAAACAGCTGTTGAAGATAAACGAAAGAAGGCTTATAGATAGCTTAAGGAGAAAATTAAAGAAACTATTCGATGAAATAATAGTGGTAACCAATAAATCCGAATACTATCTAGGCTTTAGCGATAAAATAACCAAGGATATAATAGTGGGAAAGGGGCCCCTATCTGGAATCCATGCAGGTCTTACGGTAGCCAATTCCCATTATGTATACTTCATAGCTTGTGACATGCCAAATATAAACCTGGACTATATACAATATATGAAGAGTCAGATAGAGGGGGCAAATGTAAAAGCCTGTGTAACAAAGTATGGAGAATGGATTGAGCCTTTTAACGCTTTTTATTCTAAGGGTATAATAGAAGATATTGAAGAACACCTAACCCAAAATAGAAGGTCTGTAAACTCCCTATTGTCTAAATTAAAAGTCCATTATATAGAGGAAGAAAAGGCTAGGGAGTTCAGTCCCAATTGGGATATGTTCTTAAACTTAAATACAAAAGAGGAATTATACGACTATTTAAAGACCATAAATAGTCAAAATTGAGGTAGATAGGATGGATAGTATTAAAAGGGTAAATATAGTAAGAATAAAAGGGGATGAAGCCAAGGAAGAGGAGGATGTGGTAATAAAGGAATATCCCTTTACCATATTCATAAACGATGAGGAGGTAATAACTCTTCTTTGTAGTCCCGGTTCCTTAAAGGAGTTAATGGTAGGCTTTCTCTTTTCCGAAGGTTTCCTAACCTCCTTACAAGACATAGATAGAATTTCAATTGATGAGGATAAGGGCTTAGGTTATATTTACCTAAAGAATATAAACCAATTTAATGAAAAACTAAGAGGAAAAAGGACCATAACCTCAGGCTGTGGAAAGGGGACTCTATTTTATAATGTATTAGATTCCTTCAAGTCTAAGAAAATAGAAAAACCCTTAGCTATAGAAGTGGATAGGATTAAGGAGCTTATAAGGGAATTTAATAAAAAATCGGAGCTCTTCCTAAATACAGGTGGAGTCCACAGCTGTGCTTTATGTAGTAAAGATGATATAATTCTATTTGAAGAAGATATAGGAAGGCATAATGCCCTAGATAAGATATTTGGCAAAGCCCTATTAGAGGGAATTGAAACCAAGGATAAGATAATTCTAACCAGCGGAAGGATATCCTCTGAAATCCTTATAAAATCTGCTAAAAGGCAGGTTCCAGTAATAGTATCCCGCTCAGCCCCCACCAGTTTATCGGTGGACTTGGCAGAGGAATTAGGAATCACCCTTATAGGATTTGCCAGAGGACAAAAAATGAATATCTACACAAATTTTCCGAGCTTGATTTTCTAAGGCTTAGGCTATGAAAATTAAGCCGATGGGTATGAGGAGAAATCCTTATGCCTCCCGTATTTGGAAAGGAAAATGGTAAGTTTAGCCATATTCATATGGCTTTATAGTCCTTTCCAAGGACTTTTTCTTTTTTAAAAGTTTTAGAACTCAAAAAATACAAAGAGGAGATGATTCCAATGAAAAGGATATTAGCACTAACCTTAAGTATTTTACTTATCTTTACTGTGCTAGTAGGCTGTACACCCAAGGATGAGGGTCAAGATGTAGGTGAAGTTGAGGAAAATGTAGACAGTGTGGAAGAAAATGATGTGGTAGAAAATGGTGTAGAAGAAGAAACAGGTGGTAGGATTATATTGGCTACCACTACTAGTACCCAAGATAGTGGACTATTAGACTACATATTGCCAATATTTGAAGAGGAGACTGGCATAGAGGTGGATGTAATAGCCGTTGGTACAGGAAAGGCCTTGCAAATGGGAAGAGATGGGGATGCAGACATTCTTTTAGTTCATGCTAAGGAATCTGAGGAAGAGTTTGTAGCGGAAGGATATGGAAAGGTAAGGAAGGATGTAATGTATAATGACTTTATCCTTGTAGGTCCTAAGGAAGATCCTTTAAACCTAAAGGAGAACTCACCAAATGATATTTTAGAAGGCCTAAAGACCATTGCTAAAAATGAATATACCTTCATTTCCAGGGGAGACGATTCAGGAACCCATAAGAAAGAGCTTTCCATATGGAAGGAAGCCCAAATAGAACCAGCAGGAGAATGGTATCTGGAGGCTGGCTCCGGTATGGGAGATGTGTTAAAGATTACCGATGAAAAACAAGCTTACACCATTAGTGATAGGGCAACCTACTTAAGCATGAGAGATACTCTAGATTTAGACATAATAATCGAAGGTGATGAGAATCTATTCAACCAATACGGTATAATACCTGTAAATCCAGAGAAATTCGATGATGAAGTAAAGGAAAGAATCAACGAAGAAGGTGCAGAAAGGTTTATGGATTGGCTGTTATCTCCTGATACCCAGCTGTTAATAGGAGAATATGGAGTTGAAGAATACGGAATGCCATTATTTGTGCCAAATGCAAAACTTGACTAATAGGAATAGTAAGCTGCATATTAAATTTATGATATGCAGCTTATATTTTAGGTGGTGAATTATGTGGATTACATACAGGAAGGTTTTAAGGAAGCTTTAAAACTACTTATAGGGTTTGATAAGGAAGTATATGGCATAATATCCCTATCCTTAATCGTTTCGACTACAGCTACTATAATAGCATCCTTTCTTTGCATTCCCCTTGGAATTCATCTAGGCTTGAAGGAATTTAAGGGTAAAAGGGCCTTTTCTCGAATACTATATACCTTTATGAGCATTCCTTCTGTTATTGTAGGCTTAGTAGTTGCCATTTTGCTTTCAAGAAGGGGGCCTTTTGGAAAGTTTGACCTTCTTTATACTCCTAAGGCTATGATTATAGCTCAAACATTATTGGTAACCCCATTGATTTTAGGCCTTACCTACAGCCTTTCTAAAAATAGGGGAAAGGAGATAGAAAGGATAGGCCAAACCTTAGGAGGGAATAAACTAGATATTATAATACTGATAATTAAAGAGCTTAAATTGGATTTAATGGTTAATATAGTAACTGCCTTTTCTAGGGCCATATCTGAAGTTGGAGCAGTTATGATAGTAGGGGGTAACATCAGGAATAGAACCAGAGTTATTACCACTACCATATCCATGATGAACTCCATGGGAGATTATCCTATGGCCATAGCCTTAGGCATAGTTTTACTCATAATTTCCTTTGGAATTAATAGTTTAATCTATTCTTATAGTGGGGATGATTAGTATGGAAATAAGTATTCACAATTTAAAAAAATACTATGGGGAAAAACTAGTTTTAGACATAGAAGAATTAAAAATCAAAAGAGGAAGGATTACAGGCCTAATAGGGCCTAATGGTTCTGGTAAATCCACTTTACTAAACATCATATCCGGCCTAGATAGGGAGTTTTTAGGCACTGTAAAATACGATGGAAAGCTTTTAGATAAGGACATCTATAAGAAGATGACCTTAGTATTCCAAAAGCCCTACCTATTCAGAAGGAAGGTATATGAAAACATAGAATATCCTCTTAAGGTGAGGGGAGTAAATAGGGATGAAAGGCGAGAAAGGGTAAAGAACATAATGGAAAGGTTAGAAATAGAAGGATTAAAGGACAAGAAAGGCCATCTCCTATCAGGAGGGGAATCTCAAAAGGTAAGCTTAGCTAGGGCCTTAGTATTTAATCCGGAATTACTATTATTAGACGAACCTACATCCAACATAGACCCAGAATCGGTAAAAGTTATGGAAAGGGAAATACTAAGGTTTAATGAGGAAACCAATGGGACGGTAATAATCGTCACCCATAATATGGAGCAATCGGAAAGGTTATGCCATGATATTATCCATTTGGAAAGGTAGGTCATTAAATATGGATTTTTTTGATGTAGTCTCGGTTAAAGAGGCAATAAATAGATTGATGGAAGCTTTTAAGGAGTATGAATTTAAGGCAGAAGAGGTATCCATTTTGGAAGCAACCAACAGGATTTTAGCAGAGGACATTTATTCCCATATAGATGTGCCAGAGTTTAATCGCTCTACCGTAGATGGCTATGCCATCAAATCCGAAGATAGCCAAGGGGCCAGCGAGTCGGTGCCAAGCCTCTTTAATATATTGGGAGAAGTGAGGATGGGAGAGGCTGCTGAAAAGGAAATAAAATCTGGAGAGACCATGTATGTTCCAACAGGCGGGATGATTCCCCAAGGTGCCGATGGAATGGTAATGGTGGAATATACGGAAAAGTTAGATGAAGAAAATTTAATGGTGTATAAACCCATCGCCTTTAATGAAAATATAATCTTAAAGGGAGACGATATAAGGAAGGGGGAAAGGGCTCTTAAAATGGGAAAAAGGCTAACTCCTGAAGCAATAGGGGTGTTAGCTGCTTTAGGCATATCTAGGGTTAAGGTATATAAAAAGCCTAAATTCTATATAATTTCTACGGGAGATGAGATAATAGATTTAGATGAAGAATTAGAATTAGGTAAGATTAGGGATATTAATAGCTATACCCTTTATTCTGCCATAGTTAAACTAGGAGGAGAAATAACTGGAAAAGCAATTGTAAAGGATGATTATGAACTATTAAGGCAACAAGTGGAAAAAGGGTTAGACATATCCGATATTGTCCTTATATCTGGAGGAAGCTCTGTAGGCGCTAGAGATTATACGGCAAGGGTAATCGATTCCTTTGAGGGCAGGGGAGTATTTGTCCATGGCATTTCCATAAAACCAGGCAAGCCTACCATTTTAGGAGAAGGTAAGGGGAAACTGATAGTAGGTCTACCAGGCCATCCCGTATCCTCTATCATAGTATTTGGAGCCATTATAGAGGAGTTTATCTATAAAAAGATGGAAGTTTGCGACCACAAATTAAAAACCAAAGCCATAATGGACTTTAACTTCCCATCATCACCAGGCCAGCAAACTTATCAAATGGTAAAATTGGAAGAAAGAGATGGCAAAACATACGCTAGCCCTAGCTTCGGAAAATCCGGCATGATAACCTTATTATCAAACTCCGACGGCTATATAATAATTAAACCCCATGAGGAAGGGATATATAAGGGAGAGGAAAGGGAAGTCTACTTGCTATAGGTAACCTAGGACAATTGTGAATTTTAAATTGTGAATGGAATATGGCTGTCAATTGTTAATTGAATAAAGGTGGTGTTTATCAAGGTGAATAATAAGAGGAATATCTATATAGATAATATAGATGTGGATGTGGCTAAAAAAGAATACTTTGACAAATTGAATATAAAAGCCCAATGGGAGGAAATAGATGTAGTAAACTCTTTAGGCAGGGTAACTTTTGAGGCTGTATATGCCAGGCTATCCTCTCCAAATTATAATGCTGCAGCCATGGATGGAATCTTAGTTGAATCGGCTAAAACCATAGGGGCTACTGAAATAAATCCCAAAACATTGGAAGAAGGAAAGGATTTTTTATACATCAATACAGGAAATCCAGTAGTGGATCCTTATGATGCGGTAATAATGATAGAGGATGTAATCCAGTTGGGAGATGGTAAAGTACAAATACTAAAAGCTGCCCATCCTTGGCAGCATATAAGGCCTATTGGGGAGGATATAGTAGCCACCGAAATGATACTACCCTCTAAGCATAAAATAAGGCCTATCGACATAGGGGCTTTAATTTCTGGAGGTATAGAGAAGGTAAGGGTATATAAAAAACCTAAGGTAGGAATCCTTCCAACGGGTTCAGAAATAATAGAGGACATCAAAGAGCTTGAAACTGGAAAGATAATTGACTCCAACTCAAGGGTGTTTGAGGCCTTAACAGTGGAGGCAGGAGGTCTTCCTAAAAGGTATTCTCCCATAGAGGATGACTATGAAAAGATTAAGGAGGCCGTATTAAAAGGAGTAGAAGAAAACGATATGTTGTTAATTGGAGCTGGTTCATCGGCAGGTTCCAAGGATTATACGGCCAATGTAATAGAGGAATTGGGTGAAATAATAATCCATGGAGTTGCCTTAAAACCGGGTAAGCCCACCATTTTAGGCATAATAAATGGAAAGCCTGTAATGGGCATCCCAGGTTACCCAGTATCCGCTTATCTGGTTTTTGAAACCTTCGTCACACCTATAATATTGAAATACATTGGCCTAAAAGAGGAAAAAGAGACTTTCGTAGATGCCATCATATCTAAGAAGATAACATCTACTTTAAAGAGTAGGGAGCTTATAAGGGTTAATCTGGGCTATGTAAAGGATAAGCTAATAGCTACTCCTCTATCCAGCGGAGCAGGAGTTACCATGAGCCTAGTAAAGGCAGATGGCATAGCCATAATACCCCAATCCTTAGAAGGGGTAGATGCAGGAGGCAGTGTAAAGGTAAAGCTACTTAAGCCATTAAATCGGATAAAGGAAACCCTAGTTTCCATTGGCAGCCACGATATGATAATGGATATTTTAGGGGATATGGTAAAGCTCTCATCAGGTCATGTAGGAAGCATGGGGGGAATCCTAGCCATGAAAAGAGGAGAATGCCATATTGCGCCAATTCACCTTTTAGATTTGGAAACGGGAGAATATAATATCTCCTATGTGGAAAGGTATTTTCCAGGGCAGAAGATGGCCCTTATAAAGGGTGTAAAAAGGCATCAAGGCTTTATAGTAGAAAAAGGGAATCCTAAGGGGATTAAGGATTTTTCAGATTTAGTAAGGGAAGATGTAGTATATGTAAATAGGCAAAGGGGAGCAGGAACTAGGATTTTACTAGATTACCATTTGAATAAGGAAAATATCGATCCAGCCAATATAAGAGGCTACGACAGGGAGATGACAACCCATATGGCAGTAGCCACAGCGGTAAAAACTGGCTCTGCTACTGTAGGCTTAGGCATATATTCAGCAGCCAAGGCTTTGGATTTAGATTTTATCGATATAGCCTACGAAGACTACGACTTTTTGCTACCCTATGAATTACTTGAAGATGAAAGGGTTAAGGAATTTATAAGGACTTTAAAATCCCAGGAGTTTAAAGAAAGGGTAGAAGCCTTGGGAGGATATGGATTTGAAAATATAGGTGAGATAATTAT
>JAAYEU010000110.1 GCA_012728595.1 Tissierellia bacterium | reverse complement strand
AATAGTATGTAAGGTTGATAGAACCAAATGGCCAGTTTCTGCTGCAGTAAGGGCTATGGAAATAGTTTCTAAGTCTCTCATTTCCCCTACTAATATAACATCTGGGTCTTGTCTTAAGGCAGCCCTCAGGCCATTGGCAAAGGAGTTAGAATCTGTACCGATTTCCCTTTGATTAACTATGCTTTTATTATGCTTATGTAGGTATTCAATTGGGTCTTCTAAAGTTAAGATATGACAATTTCTCTCCTGATTTATTAAATCCACTATAGCAGCTAAGGTTGTAGACTTACCACTACCTGTAGGTCCAGTAACTAGGATTAAACCTCTAGGGAGTCTTGCCAAATCCCTAACTACTGGAGGCAGGCCTAAACTTTCCATATTAGGTATTTCAAGTGGAATTATTCTTAGAGCCATTCCATAGCTACCTCTTTGTTTATAGGCATTTACTCTATACCTTCCTACTCCTGGGCTTGAAAAGGATGTATCCACTTCTCCCTTTTCTTCTAATTCTTTTATTTGAATTTCATTTAAGGTCTCATAAACTAGTCTTTTAGTATCTATAGGTTTTAAAATATCTGCTTCTAGTTTCAATAACTTGCCATTTACCCTTAAAACCGGGGGTATACCTACAGTTATATGAACATCAGATGCTTTCATAGATGTAGCTAAATTCACCAATTCGATAATATTCATTTGCTACCTCCTAATCCAGAGTAAATCCTACCCGTACAACTTCTTCAAAAGAAGTAATTCCTTCTATGGCTAATTTAGATGCTGATTCAAGCAAAGTAGTCATACCCTCTTCAATAGCCTTTTTTCTTAAGTCGTCTATATTGGCTCCATTGTTGATAAGATATCTAATTTCTTCAGTTATTGGCATGATTTCGTAAACTGCTGTCCTTGCCCTATAACCATTGTTACAGGAACTGCATCCTTGGGGCATGTACAAGATTAGGTCATCTTTAGTATTTACACCTAAAACTTTCTTATCTGTATCTGTAGCTTCATAGGCCTTTTTACATTTTGGACATAGTTTCTTTACTAACCTCTGAGATACTATTCCTATTACAGCCGATGACACTAAGTATGATTCTATGCCCATATCTATAAGCCTGGCTACTGTAGATGGACTATCATTTGTATGCAAAGTAGAAAGTACATAATGGCCAGTGATAGCAGCTCTGACAGCTATTTTTGCAGTTTCTGTATCTCTTATTTCCCCTACCATGATAATGTCTGGGTCTTGTCTAAGAACTGACCTTAATCCACTGGCAAATGTCAAGCCTGCTTTTGGGTTAACTTGAACTTGATTGATTCCCTTTAATTTATATTCTACTGGGTCTTCTATAGTTATAACATTCTTTTCTACACTATTAAGTTCTTGTAACAAGGCGTATAAGGTTGTAGTCTTACCGCTACCAGTTGGGCCTGTTACCAATAACATACCATAAGGTTGATTTATGATTTTAACTAAGGTGGCCAAATCCTTTTCTTTAAAACCTAAGGTTTCTTTTTTAAACATAAAGTTTGACCTGTCCAATAGCCTAATTACTGTTTTTTCACCATAGACTGTAGGCAAAGTAGATATTCTCATGTCTATATCTCTACCCACAATTTTCGACTCTACTCTTCCATCTTGTGGAATTCTTTTTTCTGCAATATTCATCCTGCCTATAATCTTTACCCTAGTAATGATGCCCGGTAAACTATTTGCTGATAATCTAGTTATTTCTCTTAAATCTCCATCTATCCTAAACCTAACCCTGACATCTTCAGCAGTAGGTTCTATATGGACATCTGAGGCTCTTTCTCTTACAGCTTGTTCGATTATTGAGTTTAAAAGTTTTACAATGGGGGCAGTAGCCACTTCCAGTACTTCTGAATCTTCTGTCTCTTCAATATTTATTGGTGCAAATCGCTCTTCAAATTCTTCAACAACCTTTTTAGTTGTTTCTTGGCTATAAAACTTTTCTATGGCTCTAATTACCTTGTCTCTAGATGATAAAACAGGTTGTACTTCACATTTTACATGTAGTTTAACATCATCTATGGCGAATATATTCAAGGGGTCCACCATGGCTACTATCAATAAGTTATCCTTTTTATCTATGGCAATTAGCTCATACTTCCTAACAATATTCTCAGGTATTATAGTAGCTACATCTTTGTTTATTTCATATTTATCTAAGTTCACATGGGGAATTCCTAACTGAAATTCTAACACTTCGATTATATCATCTTCTGTTACATATTTTTCTGTAACTAGAACTTCTCCAAGTTTTTTCCCTGTTTTTTTTTGAATTTCTAAAACATCTTTTAATTGATTTTCAGTT
>JAAYEU010000002.1 GCA_012728595.1 Tissierellia bacterium | reverse complement strand
TGTTATCAATATTCAAACCGCAATTTGCTTCGTAATAGGTGGTATCTTTTCACTAGCTGCAGGCTATAATGGAATGAAGGTAGCTACCAAAGCAAATGTTAGGACTGCAAATGCTGCCAGAGAAGAAGGTATGACAAAAGCATTAAATGTAGCATTTTCTGGTGGTTCTGTAATGGGAATGAGCGTTGTTGGATTAGGATTACTAGGAGTTGGTGCATTATACATAATATTTAAAGATGCATCAATAGTTACTGGTTTTAGTTTGGGAGCTTCATCCGTAGCCTTATTCGCTCGTGTTGGTGGTGGAATCTATACAAAAGCTGCTGACGTAGGAGCGGACTTAGTAGGTAAGGTAGAAGCAGGAATTCCTGAAGACGACCCAAGAAATCCTGCGGTTATAGCCGACAACGTAGGAGATAACGTTGGTGACGTTGCAGGTATGGGAGCTGACCTATTCGAATCCTATGTAGGTGCTATAATATCTGCAATTACATTGGGGTTACTTGCTTTTGGTGAAGCTGGAGTACAGTATGCTCTTGCTTTATCAGCTGTAGGAATAATAGCCTCCATATTAGGAGTTTATTTTGTAAGAGGGGATAGAGACCCACAAAAAGCCCTAAATAATGGAACTTTAGCAAGTGCTCTAATCACTATAATAGCAGCCTTTGTATTAAGTAGAAGCTTATTAGGTTCATTGAAACCTTTTGTTTCTATTGTATCAGGATTGGTTGTAGGATTGATAATTGGTAGAGTCACTGAATACTATACGTCTGCTGACTATAAGCCAGTTAAAAAGATTGCTCAAGAATCAGAGACTGGGGCAAGTACAAACATAATCGGTGGATTGTCTGTAGGTATGATGTCTACAGGAATACCTATTATAGTAATATGTATAGGGATTATAGTTTCCTTTGCAGCTTTAAGTGGTGGATTAAGCGGTGATATCGATATAAGTAGAGGATTATATGGTATTGCTTTAGCAGCTGTAGGAATGCTTTCTACAACTGGAATGACTATAGCAGTGGATGCATATGGTCCAATATCTGACAATGCTGGTGGTATTGCTGAAATGTGTGATTTACCATCAGAGGTTAGAGAAATTACAGACAAATTAGACGCAGTTGGTAATACTACTGCAGCTGTGGGTAAAGGATTTGCTATAGGTTCTGCAGCCTTAACGGCATTAGCTCTATTCTCATCATATACACAAGCTGTAGAATTAAGCGGAATAGATTTAACCAGACCAACTGTAATTGTAGGTATATTTATAGGTGGAGTGCTTCCATTTATATTCTCAGCTATGACAATGGATGCAGTTGGAAAAGCAGCTAACGATATGATTGAAGAGGTTAGAAGACAATTCAGAGAAATTCCAGGAATTATGGAAGGAAAAGCTACGCCAGAATATAGCACATGTGTAGACATAAGTACAAAGGCAGCCTTAAGAGAAATGTTCGTACCTGGAGTTATGGCGGTAGTAGCTCCAATTATAGTTGGATTATTGTTAGGTGCAGAAGCCTTAGGTGGTTTATTAGCAGGCTCTTTAGTAACTGGAGTATTAATGGCTATATTCATGTCAAATGCCGGTGGAGCTTGGGATAATGCTAAGAAATATATAGAAGATGGTCATCATGGCGGAAAGGGTAGCGAAGCCCATCATGCAGCCGTAGTTGGAGATACAGTGGGGGATCCATTTAAGGACACATCTGGACCTTCATTAAATATCTTAGTCAAACTGATGACTATAGTAGCTTTAATATTTGCACCTCTATTATAATCGATAATAATTAAAAGCTGGATAAAATCAGGACACTGCTAGTGTCCTGTATTTTTTTCATTTTAAACCAAAAGCTTATTATGGTATAATCTTATAGGGTTAATACAGAAAATATAATTTAATGATAGAATTTGTTATATTCACATAAGGTTAGTTAATAATATTTATAAAAGGATAAGTTTAAGTGGAAGATAGGAAAAGGAACGATGGCTATGATAGTAGATATTGAAAAAATCAAGATCAATTATATATGTCAAGGGGAAGGAGAGGATGTATTAATACTGCATGGATGGGGAGCCAATATAGATACGGTTATGCCCATAGTAAACTTGTTAAAAACACATTTTAAGGTCTATGCAGTAGACTTGCCTGGATTTGGGAAAAGTGAAAAGCCAAAGGAGGTTTTTGGTTCTGAGGATTATGCTAGGGTTGTAAAGGAATTTCTTGATGAAATGGGAATTAAAAAAGTCATCTTAATAGGTCATTCCTTTGGTGGGAAACTTTCTATTATATTGGGAAGTAAGTATCCTGAAATGGTAGAAAAAATAGTATTGATAAACAGTGCTGGCCTTATACCGAAGAGAGGGCTTAAGTACTATATTAAGGTATATAGTTTTAAGCTGTTAAAATTCCTTTATAAAAGCTTTTTCTTCTGGCTGGATAAGGAAGAAAAGATGGAGAAGTTCTATAAAAAATTTGGTTCAACCGATTATAGGGAAGCAGATGGAATAATGAGAAGGATACTTGTTAAAGTGGTCAATGAAAACCTAAAGCCGATATTAGGGGAAATAAAAGCTCCTACTCTCTTGATATGGGGAGATAAGGATACTGCCACACCCTTATATATGGGGAAAATAATGGAGAGAGAGATTCCAGATAGCGGGTTGGTGGTATTAGAAGGGGCAGGTCACTATTCCTATTTAGACGATTTCAACAGATTTGCAATCATCATAAGGACATTTTTATTAAAATAAATCTATTTTGATTGGTTTTGATGGTGGTTAGAGGGCATGTTAAGTGGGGGTGGAAAGTATGGTTATAGCATTTATCTTAGCGACTTTTGTCTTGATATACTTTCTAATTGAAAGATCTAAATTCTTTTTACATATAATGCAATTGGAAGGTTACAAAGGAGATAGATATAGAAAATGGCTGCATAAAAATGAAAAAGCCTACAGTAAGAGATTACAAAAGAATTTTATATATATCTTTCTTTTGACCATATTATTCATGATTGGGGCTAGGTATTTAGAAGAATATGAAAATATACGAAAGGCTATATCTTTTGCTTATGCAGTACTCTGGATGCTCCTTATGATGCCAACTTTAAATAAAAAGGAAGAAGAGGTAAAAAAGCCTCTTGTATTTACCAATAGGGCTAAGCGTCTATTTACTACTAACCTTATACTTAATACAATCGTCCTATCCATAGTCTATGTATTTTTTCATAAGCTTTTAGGAAATATACTCTATTTTCCTGTGGTTTTACTTTTAGGAACTATTCTTTACTATTTCCAATCGGAAAGTTTATATGTTTCAAATATTATAATTAAACCTGTAGAGGATAGGATAAATATGTATTATTACCATAAAGCACAAAAAAAGATTGAAACTATGGAAAATCTCCATGTAATAGGGATAACTGGTAGCTTCGGGAAAACCAGTACTAAGTTTATAACTGGAACCATATTAAAGGAAAAATATAGGGTATTAAATACTCCTGAAAGCTACAACACTCCTATGGGATTGAGTACCATAATAAATAATGAGCTTTCAGATAAGCATCAAGTGTTTATTGCAGAAATGGGTGCAAGGAATATAGGGGATATCAGAGAGTTGGTCGAGCTAACCAAACCTAAAATAGGAGTTATTACTTCAATAGGGCCTACCCATTTGGAAACCTTCAAGAATTTAGATAATATAATGAAGACTAAATACGAATTGATAGAGGAATTGCCTACAGATGGAGTGGCAATATTTAATTATGACGATGAACATATTAAGAAACTTGCAGATAAGACCTTTAAGGAAAAGATTTTGTATGGAATGGAAGATAGGGAAAAGCTAGACATATTTGCTGAGGATGTAGAGGTATCTGAAAGGGGTTCTACCTTTACCATAAAGGATAAAAAGGGTAATAGCATAAGGTGTACAACTAAACTATTGGGAAAACATAATATATATAATATATTAGCAGGGGTCTGTGTAGCCTTGGCCATGGGGCTAAATTTCCAAGAGATTAAAAGGGGAATAGAAAAAATTAAACCCATTCCTCACCGCTTGAATATAATAAATCCTGGAACGGGAATTACAATAATCGATGATGCCTTTAACTCCAATCCTATGGGAGCCAAGGCTGCCCTAGAAGTATTATCCCAATTCCAGGGAGGCAGAAAAATAATAGTTACTCCAGGTATGGTAGAATTGGGTACAATGGAAGAGGATGCCAACAGGGAGTTTGGAATGAATATTGGTAAGGTTTGTGATTTTGTAATTTTAGTAGGGGAAAAAAGAACTATTCCAATATATGAGGGATTGATGGAAGTTGGGTATAATAAAGATAATATATTCGTAGTAAATAGCTTAGATGAAGCCACAAAGGTAATACAGAAGATTGCGGCACCAAAGGATGTTATATTATTCGAAAATGACCTACCAGATAATTATAGTGAATAGTAGGAGGGAATTTAGATGAAAAAGAAAGTGGCTATTATTTTCGGTGGACGAAGTGTTGAACATGAAGTTTCGGTAATTACCGGCTTGCAGGTAATAGAAAATATAGATAGGGACAAATACCATGTAATCCCTATCTATATTGACAAGGAAGGCAAATGGTTTACAGGTGATAGCCTATTAAAATTTGAAAACTTTAAAAATGATAATTTAAAAGATCTACAAGAGGTTATACTATCATTAAATCCAAATGATCATAATCTATATCTTCATCCCAATAGTATTGGCTTATTTAGAAAAAAGCTAATGGATAAAATAGATATTATTTTTCCAACCATACATGGTACCAATGGGGAAGATGGAACTATACAAGGCATATTTGAGCTGATGAATATTCCTTATGTAGGTGCTGGAGTATTAGCTTCTTCTGTTGGAATGGATAAGATTTTAATGAAGGAAGTTTTCAAAGCTCAAGGCCTTCCAATAGTCGAATATATGTGGTTTTACAGGAGTAAATGGATGAAAAATCAAGATGAAACGATAGATAAAATTGAAAACAGTTTAAATTATCCTCTATTTGTCAAACCAGCAAATTTAGGCTCAAGCATTGGTATTTCAAAAGCTAAGAACAGGGAAGAGCTAATGGATGCTATAGAAATAGCCATTAGGTATGATAGAAAGATAATAATAGAAAAGGCTGTTGACAATCCTAGGGAAATCAACTGTGCAGTAATGGGGTATGATGATAAGGTCATAGCATCCTTATGTGAAGAACCCTTAGGTTGGGATGAGATATTGACCTTCGAAGACAAATATATAAGGAGTAATACCAAGGGTTTAGGTAAAGAAGGAAGCAGGAGAATAATTCCTGCTGATATAGGAGATGATTTAAGGGAAAAAATAGAAGAGCTAGCTAAGAAAGCCTTTATGGCCATCGATTGCAGTGGAAATGCTAGGATAGATTTTCTGGTTGATGAAGAAGAAAAGGTTTATGTAAATGAAATCAACACATTGCCAGGCTCAATAGCTTTCTATCTATGGGAAAGGAAGGGATATCCATTTAGTAAATTAATCGATGAGATGATAGAAATAGCCCTTAAGGTACATGAGGAGAAAAATAGAAATATGTATATTTACGAAGCAGACCTATTTAACAAGATACATCTAGGTGGTAGTAAGATGGATAGCATAAAGGGTGTCTAATATATAGTTACTTATAATCTTTAAGTAGTGTGGAAAAGATAAACTTCATAGGGAAGTACAAAAGATTGGAGGATAGAGATGGGGATAAAAGCTAATATAATTGAGTTTATGGAAGAAAAGCTTTATAAACCAATGCTTAAAGAGGAACTGGCCATACAGTTTGGAATAAAGGAAAAGGATATGAATGCCTTCTATAAGGTACTGGAGGAGATGGAGAAGGAAGGCATAATCATAAAAACTAGGAATGACCGTTATGGCCTAATCCATAGGATGAATTTAATAGTGGGAAAAATTGAAGGTAATGAAAAGGGATTTGCCTTTTTAATTCCCGAGGAAAAGGGAAGGGATGACATATTTATCCCAGCAGAAGAATTGAATGGGGCCATTCATGGAGATAGGGTAATAGTACGTATTATCAAAAAAGGCCTGCTAGATAAAAAAGATGAAGGGGAAGTCATAAGGATATTAGAAAGGGCAAATGAAACAATAGTGGGGACCTTTGAAAGCAGTAAAAATTTTGGATTCGTGATTCCCGATGATTCAAGGATTGCCTATGATGTATTCATTCCAAAAAACCATATAAATGGAGCCAAGGATAACCAAAAAGTAGTGGTGGAAATAACTAGATGGCCGGAAAAGAGAAGGAATCCAGAAGGAAAGATAATCGACATACTAGGCTATGTAGGAGAAAAAGGGGTAGATATATTATCCATAATTAAGCAGTATAAATTACCTGAAGAATTTCCAGAAAAGGTCCAAGAACAAGCTAGGAACCTTAAGCAGTATGTAACTGAAGAGGACTTAAAGGATAGGGTTGACTTGAGGGATTTAAACACCTTCACCATAGATGGGGCAGATGCCAAGGATTTAGACGATGCAGTTTCCATAGAAAAGGTGGGGGAAAATTATAAGCTGGGAGTCCATATAGCGGATGTTTCCCATTATGTTCCTGAAAAGTCTGCCTTAGATAAGGAAGCTTATAAGCGAGGAAATAGCGTATATCTTGTAGACAGGGTAATTCCCATGCTACCCAAGGAGTTATCCAATGGCATATGCAGTTTAAATCCAAATGAGGATAGGCTTACCCTATCCGTATTCATGGAAATCGATAAAAATGGCAATGTAGTCGATCATGAAATAGTGGAAGGGGTAATTAGGAGTAAGGCTAGGCTTATATATGACGATGTTTCCAATTTATTAGAAGATGGTAATGATGAAGCCTTTTTAGAGCAGGAAGAAATAGTGAAAGACTTAAAGCTAATGGAGGAATTGGCCAATATTTTGAGGGAAAAAAGAGAACGAAGGGGTAGTATCGATTTCGATTTTCCTGAAGCTAGGATAATACTAGATGAAAGTGGTTTTCCTATAGAGATTGAAAAAGAAGATAGAAGAATTGCCAATAGGATGATAGAGGAGTTCATGTTAGTGTGTAATGAGACCATTGCTGAATACATGTACTGGGCAGAAACTCCTTTCCTATATAGGATACACGAGGAACCCGATATGGAGAAGATAGAAAGTTTCAATAAGCTGATTCACAATTTTGGTTATCTGATAAAGGGTACCCAGGACATACACCCTAAAGAATTGCAGAGGATAACTAAGGAGGTAAAGGGGAAAAAGGAAGAAACCTTAATAAATACCCTACTGCTTAGGTCGCTAAAGAAAGCCCGATATAGCAGTGAACCTGATGTCCATTTTGGATTAGCTACCAAATACTATACCCATTTTACTGCCCCTATTAGAAGATATCCAGATTTGCAAATCCACAGGATAATAAAATCCTTCTATAAGGGTAAGCTTAGTCCAAGAAAACAAGAGCAGCTGGACTACCTATTACCAAAAGTTGCCGAGCATACATCTATTACTGAAAGGACGGCAGAAGAGGCAGAAAGGGCAGTAATGGACTTGAAGGTAGCAGAATATATGTCCAAAAGAATTGGTAATGTCTATGAGGGAATTGTATCATCTTTAACCCATTTTGGCATGTATGTCCAGTTGGAAAATACGGTAGAAGGGCTGGTTCATTTTAGCAATATGTTAGATGATTACTATGACTTTGATGAGGAAAACTACTATATAATTGGAGAGCATACAAGGAGGAAATATAGGTTAGGAGATGTAGTTAAGGTTAAGGTTATAAAGGCTGATTTGATCAACAGAACCGTAGACTTTATGTTAGTATCCCCTTAAGGCAGACTTATAGGTCTGCCGCTACTTCCCTAAATATGGATTAAATGGTGTTGACATTCTAATAAATGGTTGATAAACTATAGTCTAGACTAAGAAAAGTGGTGATTGATATGAAGAAGGAAGAGGTAAAAATAATAGCAAGTAATAGGAAAGCAAGGCATGAATATTTTATAGAAGATACCATAGAAGCTGGAATAGTTTTAAAGGGAACAGAAGTAAAATCCATTAGATTGGGTAGAATTAACGTTAAGGAAAGTTATGCAACGGTAGAAAATGGTGAGGTATTCATACACAATATGCACATAAGCCCTTATGAGCAGGGGAATATCTATAATGTAGATCCTTTGAGAAAGAGGAAACTACTGCTCCATAAAAGGGAGATTAGAAGGCTTCAGGCTGCAATTATGCAAAAAGGCTATACCCTAGTGCCGCTTACTGTTTATATCAAAAATGGATTGGTTAAGGTAGAATTGGCAATTGCAAAGGGTAAGAAATTATACGATAAGAGAGAAGCCATAGCTAAGAGGGATGCAGAAAGAAGGATGAGGCAACACGCATCTGCAAAATACTGATATTAGAAATGGCTAAAGTGCTGCATTAGACTCTATTGGGGTTGACATAATATATAAGCTCTGCTATAATATTATTGCAATAAAATTGAATACGGGGGCGAAAAGGTTTCGACGGGGATATGGAAGCAGGAGTAGCGAGTCGTTGTGGCCAACCAACGTAAAAAAGTGGCACTAAAAATAAACGCAGACGATAATTTAGCTTTAGCTGCTTAAGAAAAAGCGGCTCGTCCTACCCGAGAGTCCCACGGCTTGGGATAGGGCGCCAACTTAGTGGGGAACCGAGCCTAGCTTTGCTTCGGGCTAGGAACGGAACTTAAGAAGCTACTGAAGCTAGAATCCTGTCAGTAGGAGTCTAGTGGAGGGAATGTCAAAATACTGACTGCGCTCGGAGAAACTCCTGTGGAAGTATTTTCGGACGTGGGTTCGACTCCCACCGCCTCCACCATAAAATTAGCCCTAGTGGATACCCACTAGGGCTTCATATTTTCATAAAATCTAGGCAAAATAGTTCTAACATCTTTTAAAATTTATCTGGGTGAGGGATAATATAAATGGGTATTATGTTAAGGAAATATATTGGGTTAATTATATGAGACATTTCTAAGGAGAGATTGTCGTGGGCGACAAACCTTATATTACAATAGTAGGTGGGGCCAATATAGATATTATTGGAAGGCCTTATGAAAAACTAAGGATGAAGGATTCCAATCCTGGGAAAACTACCATAACCCTAGGCGGAGTCGGCCGAAATATTGGAGAAAATTTAGCAAGGCTGGGAATAGACACCAAGCTCATTACCGTATTAGGAGACGACCTTTATGGAAGATTAATATTGGAAAAGGGTAATGAAATTGGATTAGATATATCTGAATCTTTAATCCTTAAGAATAGAGGAACTTCTACATACCTAGCTATACTGGATGAAAAAGGGGATATGAACTTGGCCCTGTCATCCATGGATATTTTAAATCAGATGGATATTCCTTTTATTAAAGAAAAGAAGGACTTAATAGAAAGCTCCAGTCTCTGTATAGTAGACACTAATTTACCCAAGGAAGTTTTAGAATACATGGTATCCAGCTTTAAGGTGGACTTTTTTTTAGATACGGTATCTACTAGAAAGGCTGAAAAGGTAAAGGATATACTAGGTTATTTCCATACTATCAAACCTAATAGGTTGGAGGCTGAAGTCCTATCGGATATAAGGATTACCGATAAAGGGAGTTTAAGAAAGGCTGCTAGCTTTTTCTTGGATATGGGGGTTAAAAGGGTTATTATTACCCTAGGGGAAGAAGGAGTCTATTATCTGGATGATGAGGAGGAGATTTTCATAAGGTCACCAAAAATATCTGTAGTAAATGCCACGGGAGCAGGAGACGCTTTTATGGCAGGATTAGCCTATGCCTATTTCAATGGACTGGATATAGAAAAGTCCATAAAAATTGCCATGGGTGCATCTTTTGTAACTCTAGAGAACGAAAACACCATAAATCCAGATATAGGAATAGAAAAAATTGAAAGAAGAATAAAGGAGTTGAAGCTATGATAAAAAAATATATGGATATTAAAGAAGAGGTGAAAGTTGCCTTAGAGGGAAAAAGGCCAGTAGTAGCTTTGGAATCCACTATTATATCCCATGGAATGCCCTATCCTCAAAATGTTGAGACAGCACTAGAGGTAGAAAGAATAATCAGGGATAGGGGGGCAGTTCCAGCTACCATTGCCATACTTGATGGAATAATCAAGGTTGGATTAAAGGAAGAGGAAATTGAATATCTGGGTAAGGCTGAAGATGTAAGAAAGGTAAGCAGAAGGGATTTACCCTTTATACTAGCTAAAGGTTTAAATGGTGCTACCACAGTTGCATCTACCATGATAATAGCCAATTTAGCAGGTATTAAGGTATTCGTAACTGGAGGAATAGGTGGAGTTCATAGGGGAGCAGAAAAGTCCTTCGATATTTCTGCCGATTTACAGGAATTAGCCCATACTAATGTGGCTGTAGTCTGTGCTGGTGCCAAATCCATACTGGATATAGGCCTTACATTGGAATACTTAGAAACCTTTGGAGTACCCGTAATAGGCTTTAAAACCGATGAATTCCCAGCCTTTTTCACCAGGAAAAGTGGATTTGGTGTAGACTATAGGGTGGACAGAGAAGAGGAATTGGCAGAGATTATAAAGACCAAATGGGATTTAGCATTAAATGGAGGGGTGGTAGTTGGCAACCCAATACCAGAAGAAGATCAGTTGGACTATGAAGTCATCAACAAGGCTATAGAGGATGCCTTAAAAGAGGCGGAAACCAAAGGGATTGTAGGAAAAGCAGTAACCCCATTTTTATTGGATAAGGTTAAGGATATAACGGGAGGTAAAAGCTTGGAAGCCAATATTAAATTGGTCTATAACAATGCCTTAGTTGGTGCAAATCTAGCCATAGAGTTGGAAAAATTATATGGAAATTAGAAGTAATAAGGTCTATTAGCTATGTACCCTAAGAGATTTCTTTATAAAATGGACAGTTTCTGATATAATATTGTCAAAGAATTTTGACAAGGGGGTACATATATGGACGTATTGACAGCAATAAAGGGTAGAAGGAGCATCAGAAAATATAAGGATAAGCCTGTGGAAGAGGAGAAACTATTAAAGGTTTTAGAAGCTGCTAGGCTTTCACCTTCAGCTAGAAATAGACAGGACTGGAAGTTCATAGTGGTTAAGGATTCAGAAACTAGAAGGAAACTCACAGAAGCCATAGGCCAACCCTTCGTTGGAGAAGCTCCAATAATCATAGTTAGCTGTGGTACAGAACCTGAAGGGGTTATGAAGGGTGGCCAGCCTAGATACACCGTAGACCTATCCATAGCTACAGCTTATATGATATTAGAAGCCTATGAACAGGGCTTGGGCACCTGTTGGTTAGGTAGCTATGATGAGGAAAAGGTAAAGGGGGTATTGGGGATTCCAGACAGTGTAAGGGTAGTAGCAATAACCCCTCTAGGCTATCCAGATGAAGAGCCAGCTTCAAGACCAAGAAAGGAATTGGATGAGATAGTTAGTTATGATAAATTCTAATAGGCCTTAATGGGATCCATTAAGGCCTGTCCTTATATAAAGGGTCTAAAAAGATATAGAATTATTTGCTATAATATCAAGTATATAGTAAATAAAATATATGAAAGGAAGAATAGGATATGATAAAAAAGCTTAAAGGAATAGAGCCAAAGGTTCATGAAGATGCCTTTGTAGCAGATACTGCTATGGTCATAGGAGATGTAAACATTGGTGAAGGGACAAGTATTTGGTATGGAGCCGTATTAAGGGGAGATATCGAGAATATTACCATAGGCAAGTTTTCAAATATCCAGGATAATGCAACGGTTCATACTGAAACGGATATACCTACTAAGGTAGGAGATTATACAGTAGTAGGGCATAATGCAATAGTTCATGGCTGTACTATTGGAGATAATTGTTTAATAGGTATGGGAGCCATTATCTTAAATAATGCTGTAATAGGGGATAACTGTATCATAGGAGCAGGAGCTTTAGTACCGGAAGGAAAGGTTATTCCACCAAATTCCTTGGTGTTAGGAGTGCCGGGTAAAATCGTTAGACAGGTTACAGTTGAAGAGATAGAAGCCATAAGACAAAATGCCCTAAGATATAATAGATTGTTTAAAAAGCATATAGAATAGACTATCAAACCTTGGTTAGAGTTCTTTCTAACCAAGGTTTAATATTGTTTAACAATAATTGACTTCTCCAATTAAAAGGGTTAAAATTATTTAACGAGTATCAAATTTGCTTACTCATAGTAAAAGCAAATAAAACATATTTATAATGCCACGGAGGAATGTCGATGGGAAAGGATAAAAAGACTAAGGAAAAAAAGACCATAGCTTCCGTCATAAAGGCTATAGAGGTAATAGAGTTTATCGCCCATTCAGAAAAGGAAGTTGGTGTTACTGAAATAAGTAATGGATTAAACTACGGTGTGAGTGCAACTTACCATCTTTTAAACACCCTTAAAGAATGTAATATAGTGGTCCAAAATGAGAGGACTAAAAAGTATAGCTTAGGATTAAAGTTATGGCAAATAGGTATGCTAGCCTATGGG
Source organism: Tissierellia bacterium (assembly GCA_012728595.1). Taxonomy (GTDB): domain Bacteria; phylum Bacillota; class Clostridia; order Tissierellales; family Tepidimicrobiaceae; genus Tepidimicrobium. Next base: position 9,154 of record JAAYEU010000002.1, on the reverse strand, counting down.
CAGAATCATATATCTGTTACCTTAAAACCCTATTTGGAAAGATTGAAGAATTTAACGGGAGAAACGGCCAATTTAACCGTTATCAATAACAACCAAATAGTCTATATTGCTCAAGCTGAAAGCAATAGATTAGTTAAGATGTTTACAACCATGGGTGCTACCGCCCCATTACACTGTACAGCTGGAGGCAAGGCTTTATTGGCCTTTAAGCCGGAGGATGTTAGAAAGCAGATATTAGGGGAGATAGAATTGACTAGGTATACGGAAAATACCATAACGGATAAGGATGAGATCATCAAGGAATTGGAGGAGATTAGAAATAAAGGTTATGCCTTAGACAATGAAGAGAGGGAAATAGGCGTTAGCTGTATAGCTGCCCCAGTATTCGATTTAAACGATAATGCCATTGCTAGCATTACCATTTCTGGACCAACGGCTAGATTTACAGATGAAAATAAGAAAAAATGGATTGAAACAGTATTACAGATAGCCAAAGAGGCTACCGATCACCTTAAGACTATAAACTAGTATCAGAGTATAAAAAGGCTATTCCTAATTAGTTTATTACTAATGAGGAATAGCCTTTTTTATATTCAAAATAAAATTTGTCATATTTGCTTGACATTAAACACCAAAAATACTATGATATATTTAACAATATTAAAATTAATTTAACAATGGTAAAATGGAGAGGTAAAATGAAAAAGGAAATAGTCATGATGGTAGGTCCAACAGCTGTACCCGAAAGGGTCCTAAAGGCTATGAATAGAAATAGTATATCCCATCGGTCGGAAGAATATTGCAAAATCCATGAAAGGGTAGTTGAAGGCTTACAAAAATTGTTTGGAACGGAAAATGAAGTCTTTATACTAACATCATCGGGAACGGGAGCCATGGAAGCGGCCATCCAAAATTGCTTTTCTCCAGGGGACCATGTGGTAATACCGGTGATAGGAACTTTTAGTGAGCAGTTTGCAAAGATGGCTGAGGCCTATCAATTAAAGGTTACTAGGGTAGAATTTGAATTAGGGGAGGCAGCCCAGGTAGATAGGGTTATGGAATATGTAAGGGAAGATACCAAGGGGATATTTGTAATACACAATGAAAGCTCTACCGGAGTAACTAACGATTTAGAATCCTTTGGTAAGGCCTTGGAAGGAAGAGATGCTTTATTGATTACTGATTCTGTAAGTGGGGCCGGGGGACTTGAGATGAAGATGGATGAATGGAAAATCGATATAGTATTATCCGGTTCCCAAAAAGCTTTAATGGTTCCAGCAGGATTATCCTTTATCTCCTTAAGTCAGAAGGCTTGGAAGGCCACAGAAAGCTCTAAGTTACCAAAGTATTACTTCGACCTAAAGAAGGCAAGGGAGTTTCAAAAGATAAATCAAACTCCCAATACACCAGCAGTTTATAACGTATTCGCTGTAGAAGAAGCCCTTAATATGATATTTGAAGAAGGCCTAGAAAATGTATATAGGAGGCATATAGACAATACCAACCAAATTATAGAGGGAGTAAGAAATTTAGGCTACGACATATTTCCTAAAGATGATAAATATGCTTCTAAAACCTTAACTGCCGTTTATGCTCCTGGCAAGGCCAAAAAAATAGTAAAAGGTCTAAAAGAGCAGGGGGTAATAGTAAACACTGGCCTATTCCCAATAGAGGAGGATGTGTTCAGAGTTGGGGTAATGGGTTATGTATATAAAGACGATGTTGAAGGCTTTTTAGAGGCCTTGTCCAGATTAAGCAAGTGATAGGCAGAATGGATTAAAAAATGATTCCTTTCTTTTTGTGAAAGGAATCATTTTTTATTAAATTTTGAAGCATTAAATTTATTAATAAAATTGATAAAATATAATCAATGTGTTAATGTTTAAATAGATATCCTATATTATCTTTTAGGTAGCCAAGGACTTTGAGGTAATTGCATAACGAAAGGGGAAGGCTCAGCATGGGAGTGTTATTAAAAGAAATTTTAAAAATGCCTTGTTTTGATAATTCGAGGCTTGTAGCTGGTACTATTGATAATAAAGATATTTATGTAGAAGGGATTACCATAATTGAAGCCCCAGATATTGCTAACTGGATTAAGGGGGGTGAACTTTTATTAACTAGCTTTTATTCTATAGATAAGGATTTAGAAATCCAAAAAGAGATAGTAAGTAAACTCAGCGAAAAGGGTGCTGCCGCTTTAATCATAAAAACTTCTAGGTTTTTGTTAGAAATACCAGAGGAAATAATTCAGTTAGGAAATCAATTAGATTTTCCAATAATAGAAATACCCGGTCAAGTAAAATACATAGATATAATGTATCCAGTAATGGCCGAAATCTTCAACGACCAGGTAAATAGGCTAAATTATTATAAGGCTTGCCATGAAAGGTTTACCGATATAACCTTAAGGATGAAAGGAATTCCTAGTATTGCCCAGACCCTGGAAGAATTAGTAGAGAATCCAGTTATAATATTCGATAATGAATTCAATCTTATGGTTTGGAATGATAAAAAATATAAGGATATAGATATCCAAGTAGATAATATAAGTCAATTGGTAAAAGATAATTACCCAATCTATCATTTAGAGGTAAGATTATCGGAAAATCCAGAAGCTAAATACCTTATGATTACTGAGCCTATAGAGGTTCTAGACCAAATTAAAGCCTATATAGGTGTTATAGAATTAAATCATAAAATTGAAGATATGTGTTTTATTGCACTAGAAAGTGCAGCCACCGCCTTAAGGTTTGAGATGTTAAAGGAGGTAGCCATTAAGGAGGTTGAATTAAAATATAAAGGGGATTTACTGGACGATTTATTAAATGGTAGATTTGATTCCATTGAAAATATTTATAATAGGAGCAATATATTGGGATGGAATTTACAAAGACAATTTATAGTTCTTTTATTACATATTAGCCGTTATGAAGAGTATATCGATAATGACAAAAATATAGCCCAAGGCCTCCATTTAATAAGGGAAAAGATTATAAAGATAGTCGATAGGATTTCTTATTACTATACTACTGATCATATCTCATACAATAGAAGTGACGACATAATTTTATTATGGCCTGTAGATGGATTTGAGGACCTAAACCTTCTATATAGAAGGATTAAAAGATTTGGCCAGGAAATACAGGAAATAGTAAGGGATGAAGTAGGAAATATATTCATTACCATAGGGGTTGGTGGATTTGCTGAAAATCCAAGCAGGATACAGGTAAGTTTCAAAGAAGCCTTAGATGCATTAAATTTTGGCAAAAAAATATTAGGGGAAGGTTCAATTACCGTCTTTGATGAATTAGGTATATATAAATTGCTCTGTAGTTTTCATGATAAGAATCAATTAAAGGAATTTATCCACCCCAGTCTATTAAGGCTTTATGAATATGATAAAGATAAAAACAATGAATTGATAAACACCCTAGAAATGTATTTGAAATGTAATCTTAATGCGGTGAAAACTGCTGAGGAATTATATGTCCACTATAAGACGGTACTCTACCGGCTAAATAGAATAAGGGAGATAATGAAGCTGGATTTGGAAGATAGAGAAGAGATATTAGAAATAGAGATGGGATTAAAGATCCTAAAGATAATAAACTAAGGTAAGGCTAGTCCTTACCTTAGTTTATTTTTTATATTTCTGGGTCTCTGTTACAATCTTTAGAATAGATATAGGAAAGGGGTTCATGACCTACTGCATAAGTAGCCTGTTGGATAAAGGGTCCCATCCAAATGAAATCTCCCTTCTTTACTGGAACCCATTTATTGTCTAAATAATATATTCCTTGTCCTGAAAGCAAATAGGCACCATGTTCTTGAACATGGGTTTCAATAAAGGGATGGGAGCCTCCTGGTTGAAAGGTTAATATGTGCATATTCATATCGAAGGACATATCAGTTGGAAGCAAATCTATTAAAGTAACATCTTCCATTCCTTCATAGATGCTTGGCTCTAAATTATTTATATTATTGCACACAAGCCATGGTTCAGGAATTCCTTCTACAGCTATGTACCTTTGCTTGTAGAGAATGAGTTTTGTATTGGAATTTGAATTGTTTTCCAATATCATACCTAAATGGGGTGGGCAGTAGACATAGCCTCCCTGGGTTAATTCATATTTTTTATTATCCACTATAACGTCTAGAGTTCCTTCTCTTACGAACACAAAGCTTTCAATACCATTTCCTCCAAAAGCTTTGGTGGTCTTACCCCCGGCTTCCATCTCAATAAGATACTGAACGAAACTTGCACCTAACTTTGGTGAGGCTATAATACTAGCGGTGCATTTCTCGAAAAAAGGCAATTGATTATTGACAAGGCCTTCTGGCGGAATAAGAGCATATCTTCCATGTTCTATTATAGCTCTAGTACTTAACAGATCTTTAGGATAAGTCATTATATGATTCTCCTTTCCCATTATACTTTACTATATAGCTTTGACTATATTATATCAATATAGCAGATGTAAACACTTTATCCAATATGGATAAAAATATAAGTGTAATTTATCCATAAATAAGAGAGGGGATATTGTACAATGTAGTTAAATAATTAACAAGCTACAAAAAGTTTCAAAAATCAAAAGGAGGTTTGAAATTGATAAGGAGAAAAAAGGACTATAAAGTGGAAAAAATTGAAGGCTTAAAGGGTGGAAAGGGATATGTAACCGTTGTTAACTTCTTTGAAGAGGAGGATTTTTTAGGTAAGGGAAGATTATATGGAAAGTCAATAATAAAGCCGGGAAATTCCATAGGCTACCACACCCATGAAGGGGACCAGGAAGCATACTATATTTTAAAGGGAAAGGCCCTTTACAACGACAATGGAGAAGAAAAGATATTGGAACCCGGTGACCTTGCCATATGTAGAGATGGGCAATCACATTCAATTGAGTCTATTGGTGAGGAAGAACTGGAATATATTATGCTTATCCTTTATAACTAATAAAATATTAAATTTATGAGGTGGGAAAATGATTTCAATAAAGGAGTTAAATCTGGAAAAGGAAATAGTCCATTATATAGATTGGCTAAGCAGTTTCGGCAAAAATAAAAATGGTGGTATTACTAGGCTGTTATACACCGATGAGTGGAAAGAAGCACAAGATGGACTGAAGAAACTAATGGAAGAGATAGGGTTTGATACATACTATGACAGGGTAGGAAATCTATTTGGGAGGCTAGAAGGAAGCCTTTATAAAGACGAGACTATATTGACAGGCTCCCATATAGATACGGTGGTAAATGGAGGAAAATTAGATGGACAATTTGGTATTATTGCAGGCATAATTGCTCTAAAATATTTAAAGGAAAATTTCGGCCAGCCTCTTAGGAATATAGAAGTGGTATCCATGGCTGAGGAAGAGGGGAGCCGTTTTCCCTTTGCCTTCTGGGGTTCTAAGAATATAATCGGCCTTGCTAGTAGGGAGATGGTGGAGAATTTAAAAGATGCCAATGACTTGGCGTTTGTGGATGAAATGCATAGGGTAGGCTTCGACTTTAATGACCCGGATTACAAGGGAAGAAATGATTTAAAAGCTTTCATTGAACTCCATATAGAACAAGGTGGTGTTTTAGAGAAGGAGGAAAAGTCCATAGGAATCGTCCACCATATCGTTGGACAAAGAAGGTTTACCATAGAGGTAAGGGGAGAACCTAACCATGCTGGCACAACTCCCATGGGCTATAGAAAGGATGCCTTGTATGGAGCTAGCAAGATGGTTCATTCTATCATAGATAAGGCTTTGGAATATGGAGATCCTTTAGTCGCCACTATAGGCAGCTTGGAAGTAGAACCCAATACCGTCAACGTAGTTCCAGGAAAGGTTATATTTACATTGGATACAAGACATATCTGTAAGGACACATTAAAGCAATTTACCCAAGAAGTTGAAAGGATTATTGGGGGAATCAGCGCTGAAATGGGCTTAATTACCAGCATTGAGAAATGGATGGATTGTGACCCCACAGCCATGGATGAGGAATTGGTGAAAGCCATAAAGAAAAGATGCGAAGAAGAAGGATTAAATTATAAACTCATGCATAGTGGTGCAGGCCACGATTCTCAAATATTTGCAAAACTAATACCAACGGCTTTGATATTCGTTCCCAGCCATAAAGGAGTAAGCCATAGTCCTGAGGAATTTACGGAGCCGAAGGATTTAGCGGAAGGTGTAAAAGCCTTAATAGGGATACTAAAGGATTTGGCCTATTAGTAGAATTTTATTAAAAAATTGGGTAGCCAAAATCTTCTTATAATTATACTGGGAAATTAAGAAGGGGGATGGAATCATGTTATCAAAGGGCAAAAAGAAGGTTTCCTTAACAAGTCAAATAATAATAGCTAGTGTTTTAGGTTTAATTGTTGGGGCAGTAGTAGGTCCATGGATGGAAAACATCCAATTCATAGGGAGCATTTGGATTAGGCTTATTCAAATGTCAATCGTAGCATTGGTAATGACATCTGTTGCTAGTGCAATTGGCAATATTGAGGGCACTGGTGCAGGTAAAATGAGTTTCCACACATTTAAATACATTATACTATTCACCCTTTGTTCTGCTTTCTTAGGACTTGGTCTTTCCTATATATTCAAACCAGGTGTTGGAATTACAATCAATACAGCGGTTGAAAATGCCTCAAGTCAACTATCGGAGGTTTCTGTAATCGATACACTTGTTAACTTTGTGCCAACCAATATATTTGAAGCCATGAGCAGTGGTTCGACTATTCAGTGTATTGTATTTTCTCTTATATTTGGAATAGCAGCAGGTGGATATGCTAGAGCTACTGGAAGGAATAACATTCTATTATTAATTAAAGATATCAATGGCATTGTTATGAGAATTATAGAAATGGTTATGAAACTAGCACCAATAGGAATATTCTCTTTACTTGCCCCTGTTGCAGGAACAACTGGATTTGATGTAATTCTCCCTATGTTGAAATTTTTGCTTGCATTACTTGTAGGAGACATTATAATGTTATCAGTTTACTGTCCTTTAACTGCCTTAAGATGCGGGGTTAACCCTTTAAAGATGCCTAAGAAATTCGCTAAGGTGTCTATTATGGCTCTAACAACTACTTCCAGTGCAGTCTGCCTTCCAACTAAGATGGAGGATATGGTTACAAAATTTGGAGTTAGCCGTAGAGTAACCGATTTTACAGGACCTATTACCATGACCATGAATAGCTGTGGTGCAGTCCAATGCTACGTTCTAGCAATTATGTTTATGGCTCAGGCTTCTGGCATTATCCTTACAAATCTTGAAATCCTAACTGGGGTTTTATTAGCAGTTATGATGTGTATGGGAACCATTGTGGTACCAGGTGGCTCTGTAGTTGTATATACCTTCTTTGCTACCGCCCTAGGGCTGCCATTAGAAAGCGTTGCAATCCTAATTGGTATTGACTGGTTTGCAGGGGCCTTACGCACTATAATGAATGTCAATGTTGATGTTTTAGTGGGTATGTTGGTATCTAAGGATTTGGGTGAGTTTGATGCCGATGTTTACGATGTTTACAATGAAAAGAAGGAAGTTGAATATGTACAGTATGCCGAAGCATAGACAGGCGTTGACTTTTGCAATTTCCAGTAATATAATTACTTTAACAAGGTAAAAAAGGTTTCACTATAGGTAAATTATAAATAGCTGATTTTCAGTTATATAAGTTGAATGTTCATATTAGGAGGGAGTAATATGAAAAATAGAAAGCTAGTTATGATACCGGGTCCTACACCCGTTGTAAGGTCTATCCAAGATCAGATGGGCAGGGAAACTGTAGCCTTTGGTGATCCAGACTTTATAAGAGATTTTAAAGAGCTAATAGAGGATTTAAAGGATATATTTAAAACTAAAGGACAGGCCTTTGTTCTAGCTGGAACTGGAACGCTGGCTATGGAAATGGGAATAGCCAATGTAGTAAAAGAGGGAGATGAGGTATTAGTAGTATCCCATGGCTTCTTTGGAGACCGCTATGTAGAACTATGTGAAAGAAAGGGATTGAAGGTAGATGTACTTGAATCTGAGTGGGGAAAGATTGTGCCTGTAGAGGAAATAGAAAAGAAATTACAGGAAAAGAACTACAAGGCTATAACCGTTACCCATGTAGATACTTCAACAGGAGTATGTGCACCGCTTAAAGAAATAGGAGAAGTAGTTAAAAAGTTTGAAGACACTTTGCTAGTTGTAGATGGGGTCTGTGCCACAGCAGCAGAACCCGAGTATTTAGATGATATGGGAATAGATGTCTTAATTACTGGCTCCCAAAAAGCTTTTGGGGTGGCTCCAGGCCTTGCAATAGTATTAGCTGGTCCAAAAGCCTTGGAGAGAAGGAAATCTTTAGGCAGCATTAAGGATTACTATGTAGACTTTGAAAAGTGGGCTCCAATAATGGAGGACCCATCAAAATACTTCGGTACTCCACCAGTAAACTTGATATGGGCCTTAAAAGAATCCTTAAGGATTATAAAGGAAGAGGGAGTTGAAAATAGGTATAAGAGACATATAAAGGTAGCAAGGGCTATGCAGGCTGCCTTAGAGGAATTAGGATTTAGCCTATTGGCAGAGAAGGAATATAGGGCAGTAACCCTATCCAATGTATTATACATGGATGGAATAGAAGATGGAGAATTTAGAAAGATATTAGCAGAAGAGGGTGCAGTAGTGGCAGGTGGATTAGGGCAATATGCAGGAAAGATGTTTAGGCTAGGCCATATGGGCAATATAGACATACATGACCTAGTATCTACCATGTCTGCCATTGAAAGAACTCTTTATAGGCTAGGAATTAAGGATGTTTTAGGAAAAGGCGTAGGAAAACTTACTGAAGAGTTGTTAAAATAGTGGTTTATTAAAAAGGATAGCTTCTTTTAGAAGCTATCCTCAGTTTGTAGACAAAACACGGTTTCCTTCTTTATGGAAACCGTGTTTTGTCTACAAACTGATAGAACTCTAAACTAGAGTTCTATTTTTATTATTTTGTGACTTAATAATATTAATTATTAATTGAGGAAATTGCATAATTAACTTTTTTAATCAAGGTTAAAAAAGAGTATAAAGAATTAGCCCATTAATAAATGGGATTTTGAAATTATTATTAATATTTTCGACAGTAAAATCCTCAATTCTTAGTATATTT
>JAAYEU010000109.1 GCA_012728595.1 Tissierellia bacterium | reverse complement strand
TCGAATCCAACTCCAGTTTCTTCAGCTTTTACCTTTTCAACTATTACTGAACCTTCAAGTCCAGCATTTGCAGCTATTTGTCTAACTGGTTCTTCTAATGCTCTAACTATGATGCTTACTCCAGTTCTTTCGTCTCCTTCAGTTTCATCTAATAGTTTAGATACTTCTGGGATACAGTCTATAAGTACAGTTCCACCACCAGGTACCATTCCTTCTTCTACTGCAGCTCTTGTAGCCGCTAAGGCGTCTTCTATTCTTAATTTCTTTTCTTTTAGTTCTGTTTCAGTAGCAGCTCCTACTTCGATTACTGCAACTCCACCAGATAGTTTAGCTAATCTTTCTTGTAATTTTTCCTTATCGAATTCAGAATCAGTTTCTTCTAATTGGTTCTTGATTTGCTTAATTCTATCCTCAATGTCAGCTTGATCGCCTTCACCATCTACTATTACTGTGTTTTCCTTATCCACTTGTACTCTTCTAGCTTTTCCAAGCATATCCATTGTAGCTTCTTTTAGGTCTAATCCTAATTCTTCTGAAATTACTTGTCCACCAGTAAGTATTGCTATATCTTGTAGCATTTCTTTTCTTCTATCTCCAAATCCAGGAGCTTTAACAGCTACACAGTTGAAGGTTCCTCTTAATTTGTTTACTACTAGTGTTGCTAGTGCTTCTCCTTCTATGTCTTCAGCAATGATTAGCAGTGGTCTGCTTTGTTGTACTATTTGCTCTAATATTGGTAATATATCTTGAACACTGGATATCTTCTTATCAGTAATTAAGATATATGGCTCTTCTAATTCTGCCATCATCTTGTCTGTATCAGTTACCATATAAGGAGATATATATCCTCTATCGAATTGCATACCTTCTACTACGCTTAGGGTAGTTCCCATAGTCTTAGATTCTTCAACGGTGATAACTCCGTCTTTGCCTACCTTTTCCATAGCTTCTGCAATTAAGCTGCCGATTTCTTCATCTCCAGCAGATATGGAAGCAACTTGTGCAATAGCTTCTTTAGTTTCTACTTGCTTAGAAAATCTTCTTATCTCTTCTACGGCTTTATCTACAGCTTTTCTCAATCCTTTTTGTAGAATTATTGGGTTTGCACCTGCTGCAACGTTTTTAAGTCCTTCTCTTACGATAGCCTGAGCAAGTAAAGTAGCAGTTGTAGTTCCGTCTCCTGCCACATCTTGAGTCTTAGTAGCAACTTCTTTAACTAATTGGGCTCCCATATTTTCATATCTATCTTCAAACTCTATTTCACGAGCAATGGTAACTCCGTCATTAGTAATAAGTGGAGCACCAAATTTTTTATCTAAAACAACATTTCTCCCCTTTGGTCCAAGGGTTACCTTTACAGTGTCTGCTAATTTGTTAATTCCAGCTTCCATAGCACGACGAGCTGATTCATTAAACTTAATTTCCTTAGCCATTATATTCACACTCCTTTTGATTTATTAATAGTACTATATCAAGCGTCTATTCTACCACCGCTAAAATGTCATTTAATTTAAGTATAGTATATTCTTCACCATCGATCTTAACTTCAGTTCCAGCATACTTTGAGAATATTACCTTATCGTTTACCTTGATTTGATCTTTCTTCTTCTCATCGTTAAGAATGTCTGCTCCTATAGCAACAACTTCTGCCATTTGAGGTTGTTCTTTAGCGCTGCTTGGAAGAACAATACCGGACTTAGTTTTCTCTTCCGCTTCAACTTTTTTGATCACAACTCTGTCACCTAATGGTTTAAGGTTCATATCACTACCTCCTTGTATTCTGATGGTTTTCGATTTATTAGCACTCATCTTCAATGAGTGCTAATACGTACAGTTATAATGTTACTTAATAAGAAATATTGAATCAAGTCTAGTTTTTGTTTAAATTTGATTTTTAATCCTGTTTTTTCTATTTTTTTGCCTATTTTCTCCTTTTTTCATTGATTATCTCATTGAACCCTTTTTATGGTTCCTCTAGCCAAAAGAGGTTAAAAAATGGAGATTAAAATATAGTAAAACAATGGAATGAATATGGCTGGCAGCATATTTCCTACCCTTATCCTCTTCAATTCCACTATATTTATTCCTATGGCCATGATGAGTATTCCACCCACTGCAGACATTTCAAGTATTACTTCCGGTGTAAGTAAATCCTTTATATATGTTGCCAATAGGGTTATTAAACCTTGGTAGATAAATACGGCAACAGCCGAAAAGGCAACCCCTATCCCTAAAGTGGAAGAAAATATGATGGAAGATATTCCGTCCAATATGGATTTAGCAAGAAGGGTGGTATGGTCCCCTAATAGACCGCTTTCTAAGGAACCCACTATAGCCATAGCCCCTACACAATAGACTAAGGATGCAGTCACAAAGCCCTTAGAAAAGTTGGAATCCCCTTTCCCAAACCTTTCTTCCATAGTATCTCCAAGGCTGTTTAATTTCCTCTCAATACCTAAAATTTCACCAAACAGGCTACCCAATACTATGCTTATGATGGCCAAAATAGTGTTTTCAGTCTTTATGGCTCCCATCAAACCAATAACTATGACCGCAAGGCCTACTCCATCCATGATGGTTTTTTTGTATTCATCCTTTATGCCCCTCTTAATGATAATTCCAAATATACTGCCTAAAATTATTGTTATGGAATTTACTACAGTCCCTAACATCTGCTTCCCACCTCTAGACATAATTAATTTGTATATTAGATTAAGGATACACCATTTGCAGGAATTTTGCCAGAAAAAAATTAGCCCCTTGTAAAGGGACTAATTTTTGCCTATCCCCAACTCCCTAGCATAGTAAAATAGGTATTGCTGAGCAAAACCTCCTAGGGAACCAAAGTTTTCCTCAGCATATTGAGATATCTTTTTATTGCTGGTCTCTTCTTTAAAATATAGGGTTTCCATTACCCTTTTTACCCATGTGTCCACGGGAAAAGCATCATTTTTATTCAATGAAAATAATAGTATACAATTAGCCACCTTAGGTCCTACTCCAGGTAGTTTTAATAGTTCCTCCTTAGCCTCATCCCTTGTAAGTTCAAACAATCTATCCAATACCACTTCCTTATTATAAATCATCTTAGAACTATTAACTATATATTTGGCCCTATAGCCTACCCTGCAATTATCCCTTAATACCTCCTCATCTGCACTGGCTAAAGTTTGTGGGCTTGGAAAGGAGTAGTATTCCTTACCCTTATAGGAACCTATGGATTCTCCATAGCGTTGAGAGATTAGCTCAATGGACCTCTTAATACTTGGTATATAGTTTCTGGCGGATATGATAAAGGATATGGTGGTTTCATAGGGTTCTTGGTTTAGTATTCTTATGCCTTTGCCAAAGTCAATAGCTTCCTTTAATATTGGGTCATGGGACAGTTTACTTTTTATCTCTCCATAATCCCTTCCAAGATCGAAATATTCATACCATATATTATTAAAGTCATCTATATTGGTATTAGATAAAATGATATCCTCCCCATCCCTCTTTACATTTATAATCCTACCCCTATGGATGGCAGTATAGCTTTCATCCTCCTCCACCTGCCATCTAAAGGCCTGTCCGCATTCGAATATATGCTTAGGCTCAAAATCCTCCATGTTTTTTATTATGATTCGGTTGTTTTCTTCAATGATTTGGTAGTTCATAGCCTTCTCCTTTCTTCAACTTTTCTACAATTACAATTGCCTAGGTCTAGCTATTGAATTTCATTAATTTGGGGTTGTATTTAGCATATTTATCCTGTATGATAAAAAGCACTAAACAAAACACACCACAACCAATTCAAAATTCACAATTTACAATTCACAATTTCTGTAAAATCCTATGTTTCATACATTATCTCTTCATAACTTTCTATAGTATAAATCCTACCTTTTTCAGTCAATTTTATTGTATCATCTTCTATATATATTATCCCATTTTCTTCTAATCTATTTATAATCTTATCCAGATAATCCTTCTTCCAGTTTAAATGCTCTGCTATAGTTCCTATGCCCGATTCCTTTAGTTCATCTGCCTCCCCTTCATGGTTTAGTAGATGGAATAATAGGGATTTTTCTGCAAAGTCTTCTTTTTGAATCCTTCTCCTTCTTAAAACCGTCAGCAGTCCTCTTTTAGGTGCAAATATGAATATCAATAAGAATACTAATCCGGTCATAAGGGCCATGGAACCAGCTATGGATACATCCAAGTAAGCTGCTAGTTGATAGCCTAGTATACCGTTTATTGAGCCTATTAAGCCGCTTAGTATTATCATTTTTTTCAGATCATCGGTAAGAAGATAGGCGCTTATTGGTGGTCCAATCATAAAGGCTATTACTAGTATTGAACCTACCGATTCAAAAGCGGCTACTGCCGTAACGGATACCATGGTCATAAGGCCATAATGGATTAGGGTAGGTGTAAATCCTAGTATGGCCGCTAAAGCTGGATCGAAGGTCACCAATTTTAGTTCCTTGAAAAAGAGAATTATAAAGATTAAGTTTAAAAGGAGCACTATTCCCATACTATATAAGCTTTTAGGCCCAAAATCCCTACCAGCTATATAGAGCCTATTAAATGGAGCATAGCCTATTTCTCCTAGCAATACGGAATCCGTATCTAAGTGTACCGAGCCTGCATATTTGGAAATTATTATGATGGCAAGGCTAAATAAGAGGGGAAATACAACCCCTATAGCCGAATCCTCCGACACCAATTTAGTACTATTTAATAGCTCTATTAAGAATACGGTAATAACCCCCATTAGGGCTGCTCCTACTATGAGAAAGGGGGAAGAAAGATCGTTGGTTATAAAAAAGGCTATTACTATTCCCAATAATATGGTATGGGTAATGGCATCGCTCATCATAGCCATCCGTCTTAATACTAAAAACACCCCTGGAAGGGAACAAGCTATTGCAACCATTATTGCTATCAATTGGATTTCCAATTCTGCTGACAACTACATCTCCCCCTCTAAAATATATTTTTTCACATATTCTATTCCTTTTTCAGTGATGTACCATTTATCCTCATAGTCCTTGTCGGCTAATCCCTTAGATTTAAAATTCTCCAGCTGCTTTTCTAAATTCTTCCTGCCAATTTTATCGAATCCTATATCAGGATCGATGGTTAGCACATGGTGGCCGTGGCCTATTTTATCATGTTTCATAGCCAATTCATATAGGTTTATCAGTATCTTTTCCCTATTTACATTCCGTTGGTTTTTCTTGTTTCTAATATATCTAAATACCAAGCCCCTGTTGGGTGCAAAGCCTAAACTTATGATAACTATGGCGCTTATGAATACTACTATCATAGGCCCTGTAGGTAGCCTTGGTATAACTGAGCTTATTAAGGTACCGCCTATTCCAGATATGGCGCCAAAAACAGCCGATAAGATGACCATAACTGACAACTTATCCGTCCACTGCCTGGCTGCCACCGCAGGGGATGTTATCATTGCACTCATAAGGATTACCCCTACAGTCTGTAGCCCAATGATAATAGATGTCACTATCATAAAAGAGAGCAACAACACTATCCTATCCGTATTAAATCCTAGGCTTTCAGCAAATTCCCTGTCGAAGGAGACTATCTTAAACTCCTTCCAAAACAAGACCACTAGGGCCAACAATACGCTTCCCACTAGGGCTATAAGCTTTACATCCCTTAAGAGTAGGGTGGAAGCCTGACCGAATATGAACTTATCTAATCCTGCCTGGTTGGCATTTGGTATCCTTTGAATGTAGGTTAGCATAACCAATCCTGCTCCGAAAAAGACCGAAAGGATTAATCCCAGGGCACTATCGAACTTTATCCTAGTATAGTTGCTGATTCCAAATATTAGTAAGGTTGCGATTAGGCCTGAGATAAGGGCTCCTAATAATAGGATTTCTGTGTTTTTAGTCTGAGTGAGTAAGAAGGCAATGGTAATGCCTGGAAGGGCTGCATGGGATATGGCGTCCCCAAGTAAGCTTTCCTTCCTTATTACCGCAAAACTTCCCAAGACTCCACTTACTATCCCTAACAGGGCTGAACCTAGGGATACCACCTGTAGGGTATAGTCGGTAAGTATTAGCTCTAATAAATTCATCCTAATCACCTACCCTTGCTAATTTCAAGCTACTTCTATAGGTTTTATTGATATTTTCCTCCGTAAAAACCTCTTCTACTGGACCTGCTGCTATAATCTGCCTATTTAACAGGACCACCCAGTCGAAATATTCTTCCACTGTCTGTAGATCGTGATGGACCACTATAAGGGTTTTACCCCTATCCTTTAACTCCTTTAAGAGCTCTATTATGGCCTTTTCCGTTTTAGCATCCACCCCTTTGAAAGGTTCATCCATGAAGTATATATCTGCATTTTGAACAAGAGCCCGGGCCAAAAATACCCTCTGCTGCTGACCCCCTGAAAGCTGGGATATCTGCCTATGGGAATATTCCCTCATACCCACCTTTTCTAAGGCCTCCAAGGCCAATTTTTTATCCCTTTTCTTAGGCCTTCTTATCCAGCCTAATTCTCCGTATCTACCCATCAAGACTACATCCAGTACATTGGTTGGAAAATCCCAGTCTACACTTTCACTTTGGGGCACATAGGCAATATGCCTTCTATATTCCTTATAGCTTTTACCATTAAATGAAACTTCCCCTGAAATGGGTTTAATTAGGTCTAGCATGGCCTTTATAAGGGTGGATTTGCCAGCCCCATTAGGCCCTACTATTGCCATCAATACCGACTTTGGGATGTTTAAATCCACATCCCAAAGTACAGGCTTCATATGATAAGCTACCGTCATATCTTCTACATTTATAATATAATCTAAATTACCCTCCATTATATCCCCTCCCATTAGCTTATTTCAATGCATCTACTATGGTATCTATATTGGACTTAAAGGTTCCTATATAGCTTTCTGCCTCTGTTCCCGGTCCACCAGTTGAGTCAGAATACAGCTCCCCTCCAATTTCTACATTAAATCCCTTAGCCCTAACAGCCTCCTGTAAGGCTTCTATATTCTTCTTGGGTACCGATGATTCCACAAATATGGCCTTTATTTCCTTTTCCACTATAAAATCTGCCAACTCCCTTACATCGGCGGTGCTGGCTTCCGCCTCGGTACTTATCCCTTGTAAACCTCTAACCTCGAATCCATAAGCCTTACCAAAGTATTTAAAGGCATCGTGGGCAGTAACTAAAACCCTCTTGTCCTCAGGCAGTTCTTCTATCCTATTCCTAATGTATTCATCCAATTCTGTTAATTTCTCAAGAAAGCCTTCTAGGTTTTTGTCAAACTCTTCTGAATGTTCTTCCGCTAATTCTTTAAGCCCTTCATTTATCCTTACGGCCACTTCCTTCCATAGGCTAATATCAAACCAAAGATGTGGGTCGTAATGGCCTGGATTAGCATCAAAATCCAATAGCTTAGATTCATCTACCCCGTCTGTGGCTGCAAATATTAATTTCCCCTGATTTTTCATGTTCTCAAATACATCCCCCATCTTTCCCTCTAGGTGAAGACCATTGTAGATTATCATATCGGCCTTTGTCATCTTCTTTACATCTCCAGCACTAGCCTTATACAGATGAGGGTCTACCCCTGGCCCCATTAGGATTTCTAAGTTTATTAGTTCTCCTCCTATTTCCCTAACCGTATCACCTAAGATAGTTGTCGTTACCACTACATTGTATTTTCCGTTATCCACTTGAGCTTCTTGTTTAGTACATCCTACCGATAAGACTAAAAAAATGGATAATGCTAAAAGCATACTTAAAACCTTCTTCATAATATATCACCCCTATTTAACTCCTATATTTTTTATTTGGATTCAATTCCTATTTGAAATTTTCAATAGCTTATTATATCTGCTTTAGTTTTCTTCCTCTTTAAACCTTATCCTACTTCCATGGGGACAAAATTCGGGGTAATTTAAAAATCTATCCAGATGTTCTTCCAATTTAGGGCTAGTAATGTGTTCTAGTTTTTCTGCCTCTTCATGGATATCTTCTATATCGTAACCTAATTTTTCTGCTAGAAAGACCTCCCATAAAAGATGCCTTTTCCTTATCTTCATAGCCTCCTTTAGCCCTGCCTCCGTAAGGCTAACCCCTTGGTAGGAGGTATATTCCACATATCCTTCCTTTAATAGTTTTTTTACCATTTCCGACACTGAAGGCGGCGATATACCAAGCCCTTCTGCAATCTCCTTATTGCTAACCTTCTTAGATTCTCCTCCTAATTCATATATAATCTTTAAATAATCCTCTTTATTACCAGTCATCCTATTCCACCTTTCAAAAGTTTAGGTATGCCTAACTTATTTTCATATTACCCCCTACTGTACATTTAAAACAAAAAATAAAAAATGATCAAGGTTTTACCCTTGATCATTTCTAGCAACTACAAATTCACAATTTAAAGTTCACAATTCAAAATTAAATAAGCCGGGAATTGCCCCGGCTTATTTAATACCATCCTCTTAATTTCATTACATCTGCAATCTTCTTAACTGAAATCATATAGGCTGCTTCTCTTATGGTTACATCTTTTTCCTCTTTTAATTCCCATATATCGTTAAAGGCATTAACCATGGAGATTTCTTGCCTTTGTTGTACTTCATCTTCCTCCCAGTAGTAACCATATAGGTTTTGTACCCATTCGAAATAGGATACGGTTACTCCACCAGCATTGGTTAATATATCTGGTGTTACAGGTATTCCTCTTTCATTTAATATCTTGTCCGCATCTGGAGTTATTGGTCCATTTGCTGCTTCACAAATTAGCTTAGCATTAACCTTTTTAGCTACATCAGCAGTTATAGCATTTTCTAATGCAGCTGGAATAAGGATGTCCACTTCTAACTCCCAGAATTCGTCTAGGGAGATCATCTTAGCCTTTGGATAGTCTACTAAATTCTTATGTTCATCCATATAGGCCTTCATGTCTTCAAAGTCTAATCCTTCTTCGTTATATATAGCATAGGTTCCAACGCTTGGTGCCCATTCTGCAACGGCTATAATCTTTGCCCCTTGTCCTTGAACGTTTTTAACAGTAAAGCTTCCTACATTACCAAAGCCTTGAACTGCTACCTTGGCCCCTTTCATTTAGATGCCTAATTTTTTAGCAGCTTCTCTTGCAATTACTGATACTCCAAATCCAGTAGCTTCGTTTCTACCTTTGGAGCCACCCCATTCTACTGGTTTTCCAGTTAATACTCCAATGTTAGAACCACCAGTTAATTTATTATACTCATCCACCATCCAGGCCATTACCTGAGCATTGCTTCCTACGTCTGGTGCAGGTATATCGATTTTTTCTCCTAAATATTTGTAAAGCCCTTGTATATAGCCTCTAGATAACCTTTCTAGTTCCCCCTGGGATAGAGTTAAAGGATCTACTGTAATTCCACCCTTACCTCCACCATAGGGTACTCCCATTACTCCGCACTTAAAGGTCATCCAAACAGATAAGGCCTTTACTTCATCAGCATTTACCGCTGGATGGAATCTAATTCCACCCTTGCCTGGGCCTATAGCATCATTATGTACTGCCCTATAGCCTTTGAATACCTTGGTAGTGCCATCGTCCATCTTTACTGGGATTGAAATCTCTATCATCCTTTGAGGTTCCTTTAGTATCTCATATACTGCTGGGTCTAATCCTAATGCATCACAAGCTGCCTTTACTTGTTTTTGTGCACTTTCTAATGGATTTAAACTTTCCTTAGCCATTAACTATACCTCCTTAAATTGGTTTGTGAAAACCTTTTCATCAACTTGGACAGGTTATATATTCCTAATACAAATCTATTCTACCATTGAATTTATACAAGTGCAAGTAGATAAAAAGTACTCCTTGCACTTGTATTCCATTAAATATTCTCCATTATTTGGTCAATATTCTCTAATCCCTTGATAATTTCAGGTATTACTTCATATACGTCTCCCACTATACCATAATCTGCAATTTCAAATATAGGTGCATCCTTATCCTTATTTATGGCTATTATACACTTAGATTCCTGCATACCAGCTAAATGTTGAATAGCCCCTGAAATTCCACAGGCAATATATAGATTAGGTCTTACGGTCTTTCCAGTTTGCCCTACTTGGTGGGATTGGTCTATCCAGCCAGCATCAACTGTAGCACGGCTAGCCCCTACTACTCCACCTAATTTTTCTGCCAATTCCT
>JAAYEU010000018.1 GCA_012728595.1 Tissierellia bacterium | reverse complement strand
GTTGTTAGACTACCTATGAGGAATTGAAATGAACCTATTATCTTGGCGGTGGTAGGTTCTTTTTTGTCACTAGATTACCTATGAAGAATGAAAACGTTTTATGGTTGCTAGCAGCCCTATATTTAGATTCTTCTTGTTAGACTATATTAGGATATAAGATAGAGCTTAAAATCTTTATTTTTTGCTCCAAGTCAATATGGTATTTATAATCAATTAATTATTTAGCTTTTAATGAATCGGTGTTATTTTGCTAAATAGACAATATTTGGAAATAAATAATCTATTTATTAAAAGATTTCTATAAATTTAAATATTTACAGTATAAAAGAAGGAAAAAAGTCCTATCTGTCGAATTTAATAATTAAAGACAAAATTATGACATTTGCCTAGTAATGCTTAGAAACAGGAGGTGTTATTTTGGGCAGGAAGTTTTTATCGTTTTTAGGAACAACTGACTATAATGAATGTAAATATGAATATAATGGTGTGGAAAAAGAACAATGGGAAACAAAGTATATTCAAGAAGCCCTATTAAAATTAATATGCAAGGATTGGACAAGAGATGATACTGCTGTAATTTTTATGACGGAAAAAGCAAAAAAAGTAAATTGGTATAATCAGGAGGATGAAGGTAGAAGGCTTAAGACGATTTTAGATGATTTTAATATAGGGGTTAAAGAGGTACTAATTCCAGAGGGTAAAACGGAAGATGAAATATGGGAAATATTTGACATCATAATCAATGAAATTGAAGATGGAGATGAAATAATTTTTGATATAACTCATAGTTTTAGGTCTTTGCCCATGCTGGCACTAGTAATCTTAAACTATATAGAAGTTTTAAAGAATATAGAATTACTTGGCATATATTATGGGGCTTATGAGGCTAAAGATAGTAACAATATTGCACCAATTTTTGACTTAACTCCTTTAAATGAAATATTAGAATGGTCTCAAGCAGTAAATGTATTTTTAAAATATGGAATTAGCGGACCATTTAGGGATATATCGATAAAACAGCTTAAACCACACTTAAAAAGTCAACAATGGGCTAGGGATACCAGGCAATTTATTGACAGTTTAAATAATCTTACTATGTCCATATATACTTGTAGGGGTAAGGCTTTATCAGGTAAAGGAGCTGATGAGAAATCAATTTCTTCTGCAGCTGAAACAGTGAGTAATAGTATTAAAAAAGTAAAAGAAATAGACGAGGATATTCAATTAAAGCCTTTGATTCCCTTAATGGAAAAAATAGAAAAAAGAATAGAGATTTTTGATAGGAAGGATAATCTGGGGGCTGGAATAGCTGCAGTAAAATGGTCAATAGAAAATAATCTGATACAGCAGGCTTATACTGCTTTAGATGAAACTATCAAAACTTATGTTTGCGAAAAGTTTGGTTTTGATTCTTCAAATATTAATCATAGGGAAGAGATAGCCAAAAAAGCTTTAATAATTAAAGCAAAAGATATGAAAGAAGATGAATGGAAAGTGAAAATGGAGTACTGGGACCAGGTCAAAGAACTGGTAGGAAAACTTGATGAAGAACTAGCAAAATTATCAGCAAGCATTGGTCAACTAAGAAACGACATAAACCATTTTGGATTTAGTAAGGAAGCTTCAAAATATATTAAACTTGAAAGTAGCATAAAAAATTATTTTAATCGATTTTTAGATTACGTTAATGATGACTAACAATAAATGCAGTTTTGGGAGTGAAATAAATGAAACTATTAACCATAATATCTCATCTGCTAATGGAAGAACAAATATTAGAAGCAAAAAATAAACTGGGAGTTGATTTTATAATAACGATGCCAGAGGATGTTAAAAGTATCTGGTCAGATATTTCCCCATATGGCCCCCTTCCATCAGATCGGCTTGATAAGATAATTGAGTGGATAGAAAAGGAATCTGTTGAGGGGGACTATGTGTTAGTTCAAGGGGATTTTGGGGCAACTTATTACATAGTTGATTTCTGCTTTAAAAGCAAGAGAATCCCTATCTATTCAACTACTAAAAGGGAAGTTGAAGAATTTATAAAGGATGGACAAATTGAAATTAAAAGAATATTCAAACATATAAATTTTAGAAAATATATGCCCCATAGTTATGAAAGGGAGGTGTAGAAATGGTTAACTATGATATAGCCATTGCCGGGCTTTTACACGATATAGGAAAGCTGGTGCAGCGGGCAGGAATACCAATAAAAGATAGTTTAAAAGGACAAGAAAGTATATTTTGTATAAATAAAGGCAACTATTATTCACATAAACATGCCCTTTATACAGTCCAATTTTTGGAAGACAATTTTAAAATGATAGTTGATGAAGACATAATAAATTTATCAGCAAAACATCATGTGCCAGGCAATGAATTTGAAGAACTAATAAGAAAAGCCGATTGGCTATCTGCTGGCATGGATAGGAGGGAAAGCGAAACAGATAGTTCGACAAGAGAACATTATGTAAGGGAAAGGTTGCATTCCGTATTTGAAAGCATAAACATTGGTAAAGAGTATGAAAAACAAAACTACTACTATAATTTGCTTCCCCTTAGCAATTTAGAAGATATATTTCCGGTAAGAGGAGAAAAGAAAGATATTGAAAAATCTAAGGAGGAATACAGGACTATCTTAGAATCTATGGAGGAAGAGATTAAGAAGGAAATTAATCAGGATTTACTTCTACTAACCACAAGCAATAAAGAAAGAATATACAATAAACTCCATTACATATTAGAAAAATATACTTCCTTTATCCCCTCATCTACAATCCATTATCCGGATATAAGTTTATTTGACCACTTAAAAACTACATCAGCGATTGCTGTATGTTTAAATGAACTTTATAACAGCAATGAGCAAAAGGACAAAAAATTCTTGCTGGTAGAAGGAGATGTATCAGGAATTCAAAATTTTATATTCCAGGTAACAGAAGGAGAAGAGACTAAAAAATATATTTCCAAAATTTTAAGAGGCAGATCTTTTTATATTAATGTTTTAATTGATTTTATAAGTAAGTATATAATTAAAAAACTGGGACTAACCATTTCCAATATCCTATATTGTGGAGGAGGAAAATTCCAATTACTGCTACCAAATACCCATAGGATAGTTTCAGAACTAGAAGATATTAAGATAGAGGTTCAAAACTATCTATATAAGAATTATAAAACGAAGTTAGGTCTTGTTCTAGCCTATATAGAAGTAGATGAAGAGGGAATTATGGACTACGCCAGATCACTAATAAAATTGCAGGAAGAAACCCTTGCTGTTAAGAACAAAAAATTTATAGATATTATTAAGGCTGAAAAGGATAATTTCTTTATTAGAAGCAACAAAATTAAGAATCTATGCAAATACTGTGGTGAAAATGAGGCAATAAAGCGATATTACAGAAGTGAGGAAATAATTATATGCGATGAGTGTTTTACCCATATTCAGCTAGGAGATATGCTTGTAAAGGATAGGTTTAAATACATAGTATATGATTTTGAAAATAGCATAAGAGATGCAGAACTCAGTGTTAAGTTTGCACAGATGGGACAAGTCTGTTTTTACGCCCAATTAAAAAATAACAATATAGGATTTATGGTTGAAAACATAAATGGAACAGGTGAATTTGGAAGATTAAAATTTGTTGGCAATACTGTACCAATTAAGGAGGGAGCTGTGGCTTCCTTTAATGATATTGGACCTATGGCTGAGGGGGAAGACAAGATTGCCATTTTAAAGATGGATATAGATAATTTGGGTACCATATTTTCTACAGGATTAGAGGATGAAAATAAGAGTATTTCAAGAATATCTACCCTCAGCAGGATGATGGATATATTCTTCTGCGGCTATATAAATACCATTTGTGAAGATTTATATAAAGAATATATAGAAGAAAAGGGCAGTTATGAAGTCAACTTAGATAATCTATACTATATTAATTTCTCAGGTGGGGATGATTTAGCTATAATTGGTCCATGGGACTGGACTCTTAAATTGGCTATGAGGATAAGGGAAAAACTAAGTCAATTTGTGTGCTTTAATCCCAATATCACTGTATCAGCAGGGGTATATTTTACCGACTCTAAAATGCCAATTAGAATTTCTCTACAGGAAGGAGAGGAATATTTAAGCAAAGCAAAGGAGAATAAGGGTAAGGATTCCATATGTATTTTTGATGAAGCATTTAAG
>JAAYEU010000108.1 GCA_012728595.1 Tissierellia bacterium | reverse complement strand
TATTTTAAGAAAGAAGAACCCAATTACATTAATCAGCGGTATTTTAATTACAATTGCCTTTATTAGCAAATGGACAGCTGGTAAAATGGAAGTTTTCAATTGGATACTGATTATCGCTTCCATCTTAGGAGCAGCCCCTATAGCTATCCAAGCCTATCAGGCTTTACGTGTGAAGGTAGTCAGTATTGATGTCTTAGTTACAATGGCGGTTCTTGGTGCCTTTTTAATACAAAACTATGAGGAATCTGCAATCGTAACATTTCTATTTTTATTCGGCGCTTATCTAGAGCAGCGTACATTAAATCAAACCCGTTCTGCCATTAAAGAGTTAATTGAAATGGCACCAGAAAGCGCATTGAAACAAATGGAGAATGGTGAGTTTGAAGAAGTTGAAGTAGATGATGTGGATGTAGGAGATATTCTACTGGTTAAAACGGGAGCAAAAATTCCCGTTGATGGTACCGTCATATCTGGGGAAGGTAGCATTAATGAAGCTAGCATTACTGGGGAATCCATACCAGTAGAAAAAAGTAAAGGCTCAAAGGTTTATGCTGGTACCATTCTAGATAATGGAACTATTCAAATAGTTGCTGATCGGGTTGGGGAAGATACAACATTTGGAAGAATAATTGAACTAGTAGAAGAAGCCCAAGATTCAAAGTCGGAGGCAGAGCGTTTCATAGATCGTTTTGCAAAATACTATACACCAGCAGTTCTAATAATTGGTTTACTGGTATGGCTATTTACTAAGAATGTTGAATTAGCCATTACAATCCTAGTATTAGGATGTCCAGGAGCTCTGGTAATAGGTGTACCCGTATCTAATGTGGCTGGGATTGGAAATGGAGCTAGAAATGGTGTGCTATTAAAGGGTAGTGAGGTCATAAACGACTTTAGCAGACTAGATACTATGGTGTTCGATAAAACGGGGACACTTACCCTTGGGAATCCATCCGTTGCTGAAACAGAGTATTATGGTGAGAATATAGATGAAGCCTTAAGTTATCTTGCTAGTATAGAAAGAGAATCTGATCACCCCTTGGCTAAAGCAGTATTAGAAGAAATTGGTGAAACCAACTACTTTACCGTTGAAAATACAGAGGTTGTAAAAGGCGGTGGCATAGTAGCAAATGTCAATGGCCACAGGGTTGCTGTTGGAAATATATATCTAATGAAAAAGGAAAAAGTGAAACTAGATCAAAAGGTTAAAGAGGATATAAGCCGTTTTGAAAAGAATGGCAACTCCCTTGTATTAACAGCAGTAGATGGAGAAATGAAGATCTTAATGGGAATTCGAGATCAAATTCGGCCTGGAGTAAAAGAAGACCTTCAAAGGTTGAAAAGATTGGGAGTAAAAAACTTAATAATGCTTTCGGGAGACAACCAGGGAACTGTCGACATAGTGAGTAGGGAGTTAGGGCTAACAGAAGCTTATGGAAATATGCTACCCGAAGATAAGTCTGAATATATAAAGAGGTTAAAGGAGGAAGGACAAATAGTTGCCTTTGTTGGCGATGGGGTCAACGACAGTCCTTCATTGGCCTTGGCAGATATTGGAATAGCCATGGGTGGCGGGACAGATGTTGCCATTGAAACTTCCGATGTGGTATTGATGAATTCAGATTTCAGCCGCCTACCCCATGCTTTAGGACTAGTAAAAGCTACAGCAAGGAATATGAAACAGAATATATTTATCGCAGTAGGAGTTGTACTAGTATTATTAGCAGGGGTATTGTTTAGCGAATGGGTAAACATGTCTATCGGCATGTTAGTACACGAGGCTAGCATTTTAGCAGTTATCCTGAATGGTATGAGGTTATTAAGCTATAAAGTCAGATATTAATAAAAGTTTGACATATATCAAAGCTTTTTTACAAAAGATAGGATATAATTAATTATAATGAGTAATTATCTATGAAAGGAGAATATAGTATGAAAGCTGCAACTATCCAATTGGAAACTTTAACATGTCCATCATGTATGCAAAAAATTGAAGGTGCTTTAAAGAGTTTAGATGGGATCGATAAAGATACAATTAAAGTATCCTTTAATTCAAGTAAAGTTAAGGTAAGCTTCGATGAAGATCAGGTTTCAATCGATGATATAGAACTAGCCATTAATAGGGTAGGATTCGATGTGTTAAAATCTAAAATAAAATAAATATTAAGCCCTCTAGCATAGCGGAAAGAACCGTTAAATCTAGAGGGTTTTTGTCTTGTAGTAATAATAGTTAGTTTAAAAAAGAGGATTTTTTTAATGGGAATAGAATAAGTAATTAAGGGATAGGATAGGAAGGTGATAGAGGTGTTAAGTTATTATAGCAAACTTTCCGCAGAGGTATACGATTTAGATAAACCAATCGGTCATTCTTTTGGGGATGTGGAGTTTTATCTAGAAAGAATTAAATCTTGTAAAGGGCCTATATTAGAGCCAGCAACAGGAACAGGTCGTATGTTAATTCCCCTTCTTGAACAAGGATTAAATGTAGAAGGGTTCGATAGTTCAAGGGATATGCTAGACATATGTAGGGAAAACTGTAGGAAAAGGGGATTAAACCCTAACATCTTTATAGCTAATATGGAATCTTTTTCGCGGGAAACTAGATACGAAGCCATTATATTGCCAGCTGGGTCTTTTCTTTTATTACATAAAAGATCGGATTCCATAAAGGCCTTACAAAACTTTTTTGATCACCTATCAAATGGAGGTAGACTGATTGTTGATATATTTTTGCAAACCGATCTATCAATAGGATCTGTATCAACAAAATCTTGGAAATGTGATAATGGTGACATAATTACACTGGAAAGTAAAATTGTTGAAATAGATTATATTAATCAATATAGTGTGACCTATGGGAGATATGAAAAATGGAGGGAAGGAAAACTATTAAAAACGGAATTAGAATATTTTCCTTTGCGTTGGTATGGTGTAGAGGAATTTAGGTTAATACTTGAAAAAATAGGGTTTAAAAATATTATAATTTCATCCGACTATAAATTTGGCCAATATCCTACAAAACCAGATCAAATTATAACCTTTGAGGCTACAGCCGTTAAATAGAATGACATAAGAAAGGAGCATAATTATGAAACTTTTTTTTATATCAGATATTCATGGTTCTGTCTATTATTTAAGCAAGGCAATGGAAAGGTTTGAAAAAGAAAAAGCAGATCATATCATCATATTAGGAGATCACCTTTATCATGGTGCTAGGAATCTATTGCCTAAAGATTATAATCCCAAAGGAGTAATAGAAATCCTTAATAATGTTGCCGATAAAATAATTGCAGTCAGAGGAAACTGTGACAGTGAAGTGGATCAAATGGTGTTAAATTTTCCAATAATGGGGACTTATTCAACAATACTATATGCTAATAGAAGGCTCTTTTTGACTCATGGGCATATATATAATGAGGATAATATACCCAAACTTAAAAATGAAGATGTATTCATATACGGCCACACCCATATACCCATAGCAGTGAAGAAGGACAACATTTATATAATTAATCCCGGAAGTATTACATTACCAAAGGACAATAGTCCTCATAGCTATGCAATATTAGAAAATAATATCTTTAAAATAAAGGATTTAGAGGGCAATGTCTATAAAGAAATTTCTATTTAGTAAAATTTTTATAATAAATAAAAACAGAAACTCATAACAACTTTAAAAGGGGGTATTATTTTGCTTAGTAAAAAGCTTATAGAAAATGTACTGCTGGCAGCCCTGTCTACTGGAGGAGATTTTGCAGAAATTTTTGTAGAGGATAGGTTTAGTACAAATATTGACATGGTAGGAGGATATGTAGAAAACAGCATATCTGGTAGAGATTTCGGCATAGGAATTAGGATATTCCATGGATTAAATAGTGTTTATGCCTATACCAATAATTCCAGCGAAGAGAATCTAATAAAAGTAGCAAAGGAAGCAGCTCTAGCCATTAAGTCTAGTAAAAAGGATATAGTATTAAATTTAATGAAGGCTGATGTAGATAACAGGCATGTAGTAAAGATAATGCCCAATAAGGCTGAGAAAGCAAGAAAGGTAGAATTACTAAAAATGGGTTATGAAAGTGCAAAATCCTATGACCCACTCATAAGCCAAGTAACTGCTAATTATTTTGATGAGGAACAGGATGTATTAATAGCCAATACTGAGGGACTAATGGTAGAAGATAAAAGGGTAAGGACTAGGTTTAAAATTCAGTCGGTGGCATCAAAGGACGGGGAAACTCAGGTAGGATTTTATGGGCCAGGGGCATCTATGGGATTTGAATTCTTTGCTAAAGTCGATGTAAAAGAGGTAGGTAAAGAAGCTTCAAGGATTGCTAAAACCATGATACTTGCTGACTATTGTCCTAGTGGAGTTATGCCGGTGGTAATTCACAATGAATTTGGAGGAGTATTATTCCATGAGGCCTGTGGTCACGGATTGGAAGCCACTTTTGTAGCTAAGGGGACTTCCGTTTTTGCTGGTAAATTAGGCAAGCAGGTAGCATCCCCGCTAGTTACTGCCATAGATGATGGTACTATTCCGAATGAATGGGGTTCTTTAAATGTTGACGATGAAGGAACACCAACCCAAAGAAATGTACTTATTGAAAATGGAATCTTAAAATCCTATTTAGTAGACAAATTAAATGGGAAGCGGATGGGTATGAAGTCAACTGGCTCAGGAAGAAGGCAGTCCTATAAATTCCCTCCAACTTCCAGAATGAATAACACATTTATTGCCAATGGAGATTCAACTTTTGAAGAAATAATATCGAATACGGAAAAAGGCTTATTTGCTAAGAAATTAGGTGGGGGAAGTGTCAATCCTGCTACCGGAGATTTCAACTTTGCGGTCATGGAAGGATATTTAATTGAAAATGGAAAAATTACTAAACCAGTTAGGGGAGCAACTCTAATAGGAAAGGGGATTGAGGTATTAGAAAATATTGATATGGTGGGTAATAATCAGACCTTTGGCCAGGGAGTATGCGGATCCTTAAGTGGAATGGTTCCTACCAATGTAGGTCAACCTACTATTAGGGTAAAGGCTTTAACCGTTGGCGGAAGAAAGGGGGATGAATAGGATGAAATACAAGAAACTAGTAGACAAGATTTTTGAAAAGGGAAAAGATAAATTTGAGGATGTGGAAGTCTATATAGAAAATAATAGGGAAATTGAAATTGGAGTATTTAGAGGCGAACTGGATAGGTATAATATTTCTGAAACGGAAGGCTTGTCCCTTAGGGGAATTAATGATGGCAAGCTGGGATATTCCTTTACTGAGAAGGTAGATGAATCATCTATAGATATGCTTATAGAGGAAGCTTTTGAAAATGGGAAACATATAGATGCCTTAGAAAAGGAGATAATATTTTCTGGCTCCGATGAATATGAAGAAGTAGATGGCTACAATCATGAACTTAAAGAAACTCCTCTAGAAGATAAAATAGAATTTGTTAAGGCCTTAGAGAAGAAGGCCCTTGAATTGGATTCAAGGATTGCAGCTGTTAGCTATTGTATTTATAAGGAAATAGAAAGCGGTAAATATCTATACAATACCAAGGGTTTAGATTTAAATAATAATGTGAATCTAGCTGTTGCCTATATCATGGTCATAGCAAAAGAAGGGGAGGAAACGAAAACTGGACTTAGCTATAGAATAGTTAAGGATTTTTCAAGCCTCGACTATAAGGAAATGGCCAAAGAAGCAGTGGAAGAAGCTTTATCCTATCTAGGGGCCAAATCCATAAAATCAAAGGACTACCCAGTAATATTGAAAAATACAGTTTTTGCAAATATATTATCTGCCTTTAAAACTATCTTCTATGCTGAAAATGTCCAAAAAGGACTATCCTTATTAAAGGATAAGGTAGGAGAACAAATAGCCGTAAGCAATTTTACATTAGTAGATGATCCCTTTAATGAGGATGGCTTGGTTATAAGCACATTCGATGATGAAGGAACCGCAACTAAGTGTAATACCATAATCGAAGATGGTCTATTGAAAACCTATTTATACAATTGGAAATCAGCTTTAAAGGATGGGGTTGGGTCTACTGGAAATGGATATAGAAGCTCTTATAAATCTCCAGTGAGCACTTCTACTTCTAACCTATATGTAAAGAAAGGGGATAAGTCCCTAGCTCAAATGCTGAAGAATATGGATAAGGGACTAATGATTACCGATGTGCAAGGTTTGCATTCAGGGTTAGATCCAGTATCTGGAGACTATTCCCTTTCGGCCCATGGTTATGAAATAGAAAATGGGGAGATTAAAAGACCTGTAAATCAAATAACTATTGCAGGAAATATATTTGAAACCTTGATGGAGATTGAAGATATAGGTAATGATTTCAGGTTTTCTATTGATGGGGTTGGTTCCCCCAGTATAATGATTAAAAAGTTGGCGGTATCAGGAGAATAATCAACAAATAAAAAGAGTAGGAGGTTAAATCCTTCTACTCTTTCATTCTGACTCACCTTCTTCTTTATCATCTTCGTTTGGTTCTACATAAACAACTGCTCTTTCCATCCTGTGATCTTTAACTGATGTTACTTTTATATGAAGATTTCCAACATCCAATTCGGGTGTAG
Organism: Tissierellia bacterium; assembly: GCA_012728595.1. Taxonomy (GTDB): domain Bacteria; phylum Bacillota; class Clostridia; order Tissierellales; family Tepidimicrobiaceae; genus Tepidimicrobium. The sequence goes on along the minus strand of JAAYEU010000108.1, from coordinate 49,902 downwards.
ATCCATCTGCTGGAACTGTACCCAATAATCCAAATACGAATCCACCAAAAGTATCATATTCCTCTATATCTGGAAGCGTTACCTCCAATTGTTCGGCTACTAATTCTATTGGTGTATTCCCTTGTATTTTCCAGGTTCTGGAATCAATTCGTTCAATTAATGGCGGTTCAACCGGAATTGTATCGTCATCGTCTAAGTTGCCTACTATCTGTTCCAGCAAGTCATTTATAGTTATGATGCCGGTCATTCCTCCATAATCATCTAAGACTACGGCAAAGTGGTTTCTGGTCTTTTTCATATTATGGAACAATATATCTGTTCGCACCGTCTTTGGTACAAAATAGGGGGGACGCACAGCTTCTTTCAAAACGACTTTTCTAGACCTATCTTTCAATCTGAAAAAGTCTTTGGTATTTAAGACTCCAACTATGTTATCTGTACTTTCATGGCATACGGGATAATAGGTATGCCTGCTTTGCTGAATAGTTTTTTCCCAATCTTCTTCACTTTCTTCAAGCCATAGTAGACTTACCTCAGTTCTATGGGTCATAACATCTTCAGCATATTTATTATCAAATTCGAATATATTGTGAATCATTTCGTGTTCACTTGGATCAATATAGCCTTTTATTCTCCCTTGGTCTACCATCATACGTATATCTTCTTCTGTTACTACATCTTCATCTGCAAATGGATCTATTCCGATAAGGCGTAGGACAGCATTTGTAGATTTAGTTAGTACATATACCAAGGGGCTTGAAATCTTGGCAACAAATGTCACAATACCCGAGATCATAAGAGAAATCTTTTCTGGATCCTTCATAGCTATTCTTTTGGGAACTAACTCTCCAAAAACTAAGGTGAAATAGGATAGTATAACTGTGATTATAACTACAGATATTGTATTTAATGTTTTTATATTAATATCTAATCCTAATTTTAATATTAAGTCTACTAAGCGGCCAGCAAAATTATCGGCTGCGAAGGCACTAGCAAGAAAACCAGCAAAGGTAATAGCTACCTGTATTGTCGATAGGAATCTAGAAGGTTCTTCCATTAGGTATAAGATTCTTCTAGCCTTTTTATTACCTTCCTTTTTCATTACTTCTAGCCTATTTGTATTAGCCGATAGAACTGCAATTTCTGCACATGCAAAAATTGCATTAATAAAGACTAAAACAACCTGTAACATAAGCTGCTTCCATAACGTAGCTTCTTCCAATTAAACACCCTCCTATAAGTATTAATAAAAAGTCAAAAAAGACACCTAAACAATGGCAATTGTTTAAAACAATAGCCATTGTTAAGTGTCTTATATTATAAAATTAGGATTATATTCATATAGATAATATTCTGCAAATTAACAAGAATCCTTTGACTCGGGTAAGGTGAATCGTCCACTTTATAGAACACTCCTTTTCTTATAAGAATATTAACACAAAATATTCCCTTAGTCAATATATAGAATATCTATTATTTTAAACTAAAATCCACCTGTTTTTGACAGGTGGATTCAAAGGTCAAAGGTCAATCTTTCAACTAGATATCTATACCTCCATCTACTCTTATCAATTGTCCTGTTATGAAGGAGGAATCATCGCTTGCTAAGAATAAGGCTGCTTTAGCTATTTCTTCTGATGCCCCCACTCTCTTAAGAGGTGAACCTTCAACTAGATGGGGAACGGCGGCTTCTCCTCCTACGCTTTCTAACATAGCAGTCATAATTGCCCCTGGTAATATGCTATTTACCCTGATTTCAGGCCCTAATTCCCAAGCCATAGATTTTGACAAGCCAGCAAGTGCATGTTTAGATGAAACATATGCCGCAGTACCATGATGAGCATGGGCACCTGCTACAGAGCTGGTGTTTATGATAACGCCTTTTCCTTTTTCCTTCATTATTGGTGCAACTAATTGAGCTAAATATAAAGGAGCGGTTACATTAACTCTAAATGTATTTTCCCATTCTTCAACGGATAAGTCTTGAATAGGTGTTGTGCTTAACATACCTGCGTTATTTACTAATATATCAACAGTACCATATTCTTCTATAGTTCTATCAAAAATTTTCTTAACATCTTCTAAATCCAACATATTTGCAATAACATATATAGCTTCATGTCCTTCATCTTTTATCTTTTCCACTACTTCTTTTGCTCTATCTTCATTTCTACCCGTAACAACTACCCTTGCTCCTTCTCTTGCAAATAGCTCGGCGGTTGCTCTTCCCATACCTGAGGTTGAACCAGTAACTATGGCTACTTTATCCTTTAGCTTCACATTACCCCTCCTTTAAGAATTATCTTTATCGTCAATTGTTTCATGTTAATTATATAACAAGCACAAAATTATTCTATGGATGAACTTGATTAAAAAAACATTTAACGATCATCAAAATTAACCAAACAAATATATAATATTAAATTTTTACACATTGCTATTTCAGGGAAACTAAAGCTACAAGCCTAAAATCAAGATAAAATAGCGTTACTTTTTAGGCATTAATTATTCTTTCATATTCTTTTTTAAAAGCAGAAGGAATTTGTTTAATAAAATTGTAAGTAGAGTTATTTTGTACACTACTAATGGATTTATTCTTTCTATTATTAACAATAATATTTTTATAAAGCAAATTTAAAATCTCAATATTAAATTTATTAAAATAAGCAAAAAGTAGCAAAATATTGTTGTCTGGTTGAACTCTTCTAATATATAATATTTTTAATAGTAAAATGAAAACTAGTCTTTATTTAAGTTTCTTTAATAAGGTATGAAAAGCTTTTATATTTACTTGAACTTTGAATTCTTTAATATTTTGGTAGAATAGTTTGTTTATCTAGCTTAGAACCTGTCTCTTATCCAACTTGCTTGTCCAAAAACTTAATCTCTTGGGATTATTAACATTTCCCTAAGATTTAATTATTATATTGGAGGCTCTTTTGTCTAATCTATTTCCACTCTAGTAATTGATTAATTTAGTATTATAGTTATTCTGGACAATTGAGCTTAATGATAGCAGAAAAGTAGCAGTCTTCTTAAAAACAAGAGGTAATGGGTGAGAAATAGTATCAAGGGGTTTTACTCCATTTAATTCTAATATATTCAGCAAATTAGACACTTGGAGTAAGGCCAATTTCTTTTAAAGAAATATACCGGCATAAGGAGGCGATAATGTTGAATTTATTATCAAGCAAATTTAAGGGGGTAGCCTTAGCTGTAATACCAATAAGTATTTTAGTAATCATCTTAAGCCTTACTGTAGTGACCTTAGAATTGGATATGTTTATTAGATTTTTAATTGGATCAACAATGGTCATACTAGGATTGGGTATTTTTTTGTTTGGAGCTGAAATAGGGATTACACCTATTGGTAATTTAATGGGGGAAACATTAGCAAGAAGTAACAAAGTATGGGTTGTTGGAATATTAGGCTTTTTCCTGGGTTTTTTTATTACTATAGCAGAACCTGATTTACAGATACTAGCCTACCAGGTTAGGGATGCATCTGGGGGGATACTGTCTGCATATTCCATATTAATAGTAGTTTCGGTAGGTGTAGGTCTTATGGTGGCCATAGGCTTATTAAGAATTTTATTCGGAAATCCATTGAATAAGACTTATACTATAGTATACCTTATAATTTTTGTTCTAGGGCTTATAGTTTCTGAGGAATTTTTGGCAATTTCAGTAGATGCCTCGGGAGCGACTACTGGTGCTATGACAACTCCCTTCATACTAGCCCTTGGCCTTGGGGTTTCTAAGCTAAAGGGTGGTAAAACTGAAGAAGAAGATAGCTTTGGTTTAGTAGGCATGGCTTCATCGGGTCCCATTCTAGCTATCATGTTGATGAGTGTTATAGCAGGCTTAAAAGATATACAGGGGCAAGCTGAGGCCTTTATTCCTCATACTGGTATATTAAATCCTTATAAAGAGGCGTTTTTATCTTTGACCAAGGAATCTATACTCACATTACTACCTATATTAAGCTTGTTTTTAATTTTTAATACAACTAAATTTAAACTAAGTAGGTCTAATAGAAACAAAATATTAAAAGGCCTCCTATATACCTATATAGGTCTAGTTCTTTTTTTAGTAGGAGTAAATGCAGGTTTTATGGAAGTTGGAAGGGTTATTGGATATGGAATAGCTAGTTTAGATAAAAAGTGGTTATTAGCCGGTATAGGATTTTTGCTAGGGCTTGTAGTGGTATTAGCTGAACCTGCAGTTCATGTATTGACGGAACAGGTTGAAGACGTTACATCAGGCTATATCAAAAGAAAAGCTATTTTAGCAACCCTATCCTTGGGAATTGGTTTTGCCATATCCCTGTCTATGATGAGAATTATGTTTCCTGGCTTAAAGTTGTGGCATTTCCTATTGCCAGGCTTTGCCATTGCTATAATAATGAGTTATATAGTGCCTCCAATTTTTGTTGGAATAGCCTTTGATTCTGGAGGGGTTGCATCTGGTCCTATGACGGCTACTTTTGTATTAGCTTTTGCTCAAGGAGCTGCAACTTCTATACCAACAGCTAATGTTTTGATAGATGGATTTGGTGTTATCGCCATGGTGGCTATGACTCCTTTAGTGACTATCCAAATATTAGGCCTCCTATTTAAGATGAAGGCTAAAAAGAGGGGTGTTGATTTTAATGATGATTAATAAAGGCTTTTGTCTTTTCTGTGTTATTGTAGATTTTGGAAAGGGAAGTAAAGTTTTGAGAAAATCCAAGGAACTAGGTACAAGTGGGGGTACATTTCTTTTAGCAAAAGGGACTGCTAACAGCAATCTTCTTAAAATCCTTGGGTTAGATGAAATTAGAAAAGAGATTTTAATGATGGTTATTGAAGAAGAATTGGAAGAAGTATTCCATGAAGAGCTGGCAAAAGAATTTCATTTCCATAAACCTAATAAAGGAATAGCCTTTTCTATTCCTCTAAATAGAGTAATAGGGTTGAAAGGATTAAAAATAAAGTCAAATCCTAATAAGAAAGGTGGGAATGTTATGTCAATTGAAGCCATTATAACAATTGTAGATAGGGGATTAGCAGATGAAGTTATAGAAGCAGCAAGAAGGGCTGGTGCAACAGGAGGCACTATAATACATGGGAGAGGAGCAGGGATACATGAGAAGGAAAAGCTATTTAATATGGAAATAGAACCAGAAAAAGATATAATTCTAATTATAAGTGAGACAAAAGATACGGAAACCATATTAGAAGCGATCAATGAAAGCTTGGATATTGAAAAACCTGGGGCAGGTATAATATTTGTAATAGATATTAATAGAGCTACTGGCTTATTTAGAAAAAATAGATAACATAATCCTATAGATTTTTTATTACCGACTACTTATTCAGCCGTTTTATAATCGATTGCAGTAATTATTCAAATTATATATACTTAATTAGGGGTGAAATGTTTGAAGTTTAATAAGAAGATGCTTTTGGTTTCCCTATTAGTTGGATTGGCATCCCAAATTAGCATAGGGTTAATGATAAATGATTTTCGAGTTTCGGCTGGTATCATTGCCTTTGTCATATTACTCCTTTATTATGAAGATTTAAAACCAGTTCAAACTGGTTTGTTATCTGGCTTAATGGTATATCTTTTCAGGTTAGCTATATACTATTTAACGAGGGGCAATCTTAAGAATGTAGTAATTTCTTATCAACTGGAAATACTCTTTTACATTTTTTATTCCCTTATTTATTCATTATTGATAGATAGGGGAGATAGGGACAATATAAACTTTATATTCCTAATAACTACTTTTAGCGACTTTGGTGCTAATATAATCGAAATGTTTACTAGAGCTAGATTTACGCTAAGTAATTTTCCATTTGATTTGATTTCTACCCTGCTCTTAATAGCCTTAGTTCGTTCATCTATAATTTGGATTGCTTTAAATTTACTCAAGTATTATAGAATGTTTCTAATGAAGGAGGAACACGAGAGGCGTTACAAGAAGCTGTTGTGGCTAATATCGGAATTGAAAACGGAAATGTATTGGATGGAAAAAAATATGGATAATATAGAAAAGGTAATGTCCAATTCCTACAACTTATTTGAAAAAATTCAAAATAATAAAGATAGGGAAAGCTGGGCTTCTCAGGCTATCTCAATTGCTAGGGACATTCATGAAATAAAGAAAGAAAATGAATTGATAGTTAGGGGCATAGGGCAAATTACAGAGAATCAATTTAAGGATAGGGGTATGAATTTTAAAGATATTATAAGCATACTATCTGAGACCATGAAAAGAGAAATCAATAGGCTTGATAAAGATATTGAGTTAATATTCCATATACAAGATAATTTTTATACTTCTAAGCATTACCATCTCATGTCTATATTACGCAATCTTGTAATGAATAGTATAGATGCCTTGTCTGACTCGGATGGAGGGAAAATAGAAATCATCCATAGAACCGATAATGACCATCACATCCTTATAGTCTCTGACAACGGGATTGGAATAGATGAAGAAGATTTAAAGTATATTTTCTCTCCAGGCTTTTCTACCAAAATAGACTATAGTACTGGTGAAATCAATCGAGGACTTGGATTAAGTGTAGTTAAATATATGGTTGAAGAACAATTAGAAGGAAATCTAAAGGTAAATTCCACTAAAGGAAGGGGAACTATCTTTTACATGTATATACCTAGAAAGTCGCTGGAGGTGTCATAATTGAGAATATTCATAGTAGAAGATGATAAGAATATAGTAAAAATATTGGAAAAAATAATCATCGATAAGAATTTAGGGGATGTAATTGGGAAAGCTTACGATGGAGTATCTGCATTAAAGGATATAAAAGTCTTAAAACCGGATATTGTGTTGGTGGACCTATTAATGCCTGGAAAGGATGGGATTAGCTTAATTAAAGAAGTAAAGAGCATTTACAGCGACATTCAGTTTATTATGATTTCACAGGTATCCTCTAAAGATATGGTAGCTAAAGCTTACCAAAGTGGTATAGAATATTATATTTCAAAACCAATTAATGCCATTGAAGTACAAGCAGTAATTAAAAAGGTAATAGAAAGACTTAACATGAATAAAAAACTGGATCAAATACAAAATATATTTACATCAGACCTAAATACTTCCAGGGAAAGTCAGATGGATAGTGTTAAAGGTATAGAAAGGGTTATGGAAAGGATTGGAATAATAGGAGAAGTGGGCAGCCAAGATATAATTACGCTTGCTAATTATTTAATAGACACCAATCAGAGTATGGCTGATTTTACTATAAAAGAACTGTGTAGTCGCTTTAGCGATAATCCAAAGTCCATGGAGCAAAGAATCAGAAGAACTGCAACTGTTGGATTGATAAACTTGGCCAATTTAGGGATAGAGGATTATATGAATGAAATTTTCACTGAATACTCCAATGGCCTATATAGTTTTGAGCAGATTAAAATAGAAATGGATTATATTAGGGGAAAGAGTGATAAAAGGGGAAAGGTCAATATAAAAAAATTCATGGATGGTATGGTGTATTATGGGAAGAGGGAGGCAGAAAATTAGATGGAATGCTATTTCCATCTATTTTTTTTTGAATTATTGGGAATTTAAATTTTGCTGCCTTTTGAAACTTTTTGTAGCCATTTGAAGGTGGATTATTATAATTTAGGCAACAATTAAATTGGAGGTTATGTTATGGACTATTTTAAAGGGATAGTAGATATTGTAAACACCATTTTGTGGGATTACGTTTTAATATTTGCACTAATTGGCATAGGAGTTTTTATGACTATTAAATTGAAATTCCCACAGTTTACCAGAGTCTTCCCTGCATTAAAGAAGATGATACTAGATATAGTGAAGAAAAAACCAGCTGAAGATGGGAAAATGACACCTTTTCAAGCCCTATCAACTGCTGTCGCAGCTCAAGTTGGTACAGGTAATATAGTAGGGGTAGCAACAGCCATTGCTGCAGGAGGCCCTGGGGCAGCTTTCTGGATGCTAGTTTCTGCTTTTTTCGGAATGGCCACTATATTTAGTGAATCAGTTTTAGCACAAAAATATAGGGAAGTTAAAAATGGGGAACTAGTTGGAGGACCTGCTTACTATATAAAGAATGGATTAAAATCTAAAAGAATGGCTATGTTCTTTGCTGTAACCTGTATATTTGCACTAGGTATTGTTGGAATTATGGTACAATCTAATTCAATAGCAGTTTCTGTAAATGATGCATTTGGACTACCTGTATCTATTACCTCCATAGTATTAGCTATAGTGGTTGCCCTCATACTTGTAGGAGGTATGGGAAGGATTGCATCATTTGCCGAAAAAATTGTACCTTTTATGGCTGGCTTCTATATAGTGGGAAGTTTAGTGATAGTTTTAATAAATATAGGTAGTTTCATCCCTGCAATGAAGAGCATTTTTGTTGGAGCCTTTAAGCCATCTGCTATTGGTGGTGGTGTACTTGGAATAACAATACAACAGACTATCAGATTTGGATTGGCAAGAGGCCTATTTTCTAATGAAGCTGGTATGGGTTCAACCCCTCACTCCCATGCAGTCGCAGATACAGATCACCCTGCTGAACAAGGATTTACAGCTATGACAGGAGTATTTATATCCACCTTCTTAATCTGTTTATCAACAGTCATGGTGAACATTACATCGGGTGCATATAACCCAAATATACCGGCAGCTGAAATGGCTCAAACAGCGACGGTTATGACTCAAACAGGTTTTGCTTCTGGATTTGGTACCTTTGGTGGAATGTTTTTATCAATATGCTTAAGCTTTTTCTCATTAACTACGATAGTTGGATGGTACTTTTTTGCTGAATCCAATGTAAAATATGTATTTAATTCTAATCCTATAACTTTAAATGGGTTTAAAGCCTTAGTAATTGTTGCTCTAGTAATTGGTACTATGATAGATCCGGGGTTTGTATGGAATTTAGCAGATATGTTTATGGGTATAATGGCAATGCCAAATATTATAGTATTGTTCTTATTATCAAAAGAAGTGGTTGAAATACTAAATGATTACGATGATTGCATTAACAAAGGTCGCATCCATTGGGAATACCAGTTTGAAAACGTTGACGCTGAGAAGGTTAAGAGAAGTCCAAAGCTAAGAAAGAGATTAGGAACCACAACAATAAAATAGAAATGAAATGTGAGTATTAAAACTACCGATACATCCTTAAATATTTGCTATATGCACAATAGTTAGGGTTGTATCGGTTTTTGTTTTTTAATGGAGGCAAAATAAGGGTAAGAAAATATATAAGGCTAGAATATATATAATAAACCTTTATAATAAAGGGGGTTTTATAGTGGAATACGAATATAAGCTCTATAAACCATCCTGGTGTCCTGGCTGTGGGAACTATATGATTAGAACAGCCCTAAAACAGGCTTTGGAAGAATTAAAAATTGAGCCTCATCAAGTAGTTATTACCACAGGGATAGGTCAGGCTGCAAAGATGCCTCATTACATAAGTATAAATGGATTCAATGGATTACATGGAAGAGCACTGCCCGTTGCTATAGGAATTAAATTGGCTAATAAGAAGCTAAAGGTTATTGTGGAATCTGGAGATGGAGATACATACGGGGAAGGCGGAAATCATTTTATCCATACAATAAGAAGAAATATAGATATAGCCCATTTCGTTCATAACAACCAGATATATGGACTAACCAAAGGTCAGGCATCACCAACTACTGCCATGGGCCAAAAAACTACTCTACAATGTGAAGGGGTAAAGGTTGAACCACTACAGCCTTTAGCCTTAGCCTTGATAATGGGGGCTGGTTTTGTCGCTAGAGGCTTTTCTGGTGACATCCCCCATCTGGTAAAACTAATGAAGGAGGCTATCAATTATAGGGGTTATGCCTTAGTAGACATACTACAGCCTTGCGTAGTATGGAATAGGGTAAATACTTTTTCATGGTATAAGGAAAGAATATACCATTTACCAGAGGATTACGATTATTCTAATAAAGAAGAGGCCCTTAAAAAGGCCTTAGAATTTGGAGATAAAATCCCCATTGGAATCATTTATAAAGCAGAAAAAGAAAGTTATGAGGATAGATTTCAAGTTATAAAAGAAGGGCCAGCCCTTGTAAATAGGAAACTTGACCCAATGGATGCAAAAAAATTGTTGGAGGAATTTATGTAAAAATATGGGGTCTATTGGACCCCATATTTTAGACAATGGATTTGCTAGCAATTAAATTAGCATTGGTATTAGAAATATTTTCTATAATCAAATCTCCAGCTTTAATGGGCAATTCTACCTCTAGCTCCTTCAATACATCCATCACTTGGAAGAGCTTACCCTTTGGAATAGCTCTATCAGTTCGTACTGGCAACATTTTATTGGATACTCCCCTTATTTTGACAGTAGATGTAAGAATTCTGGTAGGATTGATCATCTCTTCAATTGCATATTGTAATCCCCTATTACATTTATTACCACTAACTCGATATCCATCTTTGGACTCAGGATCCTTTTCTATAATCAAATTACATCCAATAGGACATATTATGCAAGTCTTTTCTATTTTGTCCATCTAAATCCCTCCCATCATTTTACATTAATTAAAATTTCTTGGTCTATTTCAGTCAGTAATTTTTTATCAAGGGTAATGGATTCCATTTGTGATGGGAATACTTGATTTTTCTTTATTTTCTTTATGAGGCTTCCATTAGACTCTATTAATATTTCAATATCTCTATATATATCATTTACTCTGAAAAACAGTTTTAAATTGTTGTCTAAATCATCAATATTTACATACTGGGGGAGAACATATCTAATACCATTACCCGGATATAATTTCACTTTTTTTGTTTTCAATACCCTTTCTTTGCTGGTTTTCTTAATATATTCTGCTGCTTTTTCACCAGCTTTATAGGCTTCCAGGGTAACATTGTCTACCAGGTCGTGGACGTGGAGCACATTCCCACAAGCAAATATTCCTTTAATGCTGGTTTCTAAGGATTCATCAACTATAGGTCCAAAGGTAAGTGGGTCGATTTCTATGCCTGCACTTTTTGACAGTTCATTTTCGGGGATGAGTCCTACTGAAAGGATTAAAGTATCGCATTCAATGTATTTTTCAGTCCCTCTTATTACACTTCTATTTTCATCAACTTTTGCTAAAATGACTCCTTCTAGCCTATCTTTACCTTTAATTTCTATTACTGTATGTTCTAACAAAAGGGGTATGTTAAAATCCTCTAAACATTGAACAATGTTCCTATTTAGTCCATTAGGATAGGGCATGATTTCTGCTACTGCCTCTACCTTTGCGCCCTCCAAAGTCAACCTTCTAGCCATAATTAGTCCAATATCACCTGAACCTAATATTACAGCTTTTTTACCCACCATATATCCTTCCATATTAATTAGTCTTTGAGCAGTTCCAGCGGTAAATATTCCGCTGGGCCTAGAACCGGGGATATTAATAGCTCCCCTTGGCCTTTCTCTACAACCCATGGCTAGGATTATTGCTTTTGCTTGAATTTTAAAAAATCCATCCCTGGAGTTAATTACAGATAACTCCTTTTTATCGTCTATATCTAACACAAATGTATTTAACTTATAATCTATGTTAAGCTCCCTGACTTCATCTATAAAACACTTTGCATATTCAGGACCAGTTAGCTCTTTTTTGAAAAGATGCAATCCAAAGCCATTGTGGATGCATTGATTTAAAATACCCCCTAACTCTCTATCCCTCTCTATAATCAGTATGTCCTTTATACCTTTTCTTCTAGCACTAATTGCAGCAGCTAAACCAGCAGGTCCCCCTCCAATTACAACTAAATCATAGTTCAAATTTATCACCTCCAATATGGTTATTTAGTCCTACCCGTCAATATATAGGAACCTAAACCATCCTTTAATATTTCTTCCATATTTTTATTCTTTTCTCTAGCCAATAACTCCATTACACGAGGTAAGCAAAAACCCCCTTGACATCTACCAGAACCTGGCCTTGCCCTTCTCTTTACTCCATCGACGGTGGTTGCACCAGCCTTCCTATGAATAGCGTCTATTATTTCTCCTTCTGTTATAGTTTCACAGCGGCAGATTATATTACCATAACGATGATCTTTTTTTATCAATTCATCCTTTTCTTCATCCGATAGTTTTGCAAATCTAATTACTCTTTTTCTAAAGGGGTTGAAGTTTTTTTCCTTTATACTGCCGTAAATTTCCTTAACTAGATTTACAACGTATTCAGCTATGGCTGGTGAAGCAGACAAACCTGGTGATTTAATGCCAGCAACATTTATAAATCCAGGGGAATCTTCCGCTTCTTCAATTATAAAATCTCCTGTGTCTGGTTCAGCTCTAACCCCTGCAAAAGTTGTAATTACATGATCAAATGGAATGTTAGGTACCGATTTTTCAGCTACCTGCCTAATAAATTTTAATCTGTGGCTTTCTGTAGCTGTATCCTCCTTTTCTTCAATTATTTCGCTATCAGGCCCTATTATTAAATTTCCATGCACTGTTGGGGTTACCACAATACCCTTACCTCTATCAGTCGGACATTGAAATATTATTTTATTGACTAGATTTCCGACTGTTTTATCTAGGAGGAAATATTGTCCCTTTTTAGGAATAATTTTAAATCTATTATTTGATACCATATTGTTTAACTTGTCTGCATGTACTCCAGCACAATTAATAAGGATTTTGCTCATTATATTTCCTTTATTGGTGACTATGCTATAACCATCGTTCAATCTGGTAACATCCATAACTTCAGTATTTAATCTTAAGTCAACACCATTTTCCATAGCGTTTTCAGCTAAAGCTATAGCCAACTCCCAAGGCCCAATAATACCAGCAGTTTTGGCATATAAGGCTCCCTTGACCTTTTTAGATATATTAGCTTCTATTTGTTGTGCTTCTTCTCCATCTAATATTTCCATCTGAGTTACCCCTGATTTTGATCCATTTTCATATAATTTTTCTAAAGTTCTCAAATCCTCTTCATCGAAAGCTAGAACTAAAGAACCCACTCTCTTAAAAGGAACATCTAACTCATGACAAATCTTATCAAACATAGGGTTACCCCTTACATTAAAATATCCCATTTTGCTATTATAAGGAGCGTCGAATCCAGCGTGTATTATAGCAGTATTCGCCTTGGTAGTTCCGTTAGAAACATCGTTTTCTTTATCCAGAAGTAGTATCTTTAAATCATATCTGGACAATTCTCTAGCAATAAATGTACCTATTATTCCAGCTCCAACTATGACTACATCATACATAAAAAAACCCCCTTTGAAGAAAATAAAAAACCACACCTTACCCTTTTCGGGCAAGAATGTGGTTCTCCATTCTCAACCATGTATTTAGTTTTCTCACTATTATTATATTATTATATTAGAAAAAAGTAAAGTAGAGATTTAATAATTCAAAATATTCATAATACTGAAAGGTTTATCATATATTATACCAGGTGCCGATGGATAATAATATTCACATACAGCAACTCATTATAATATTAACATATTATCTGGAGAGACTTGGATATTTTAAGCTTGAAAGGTTTATGTAGAAATTTTCAAAATATTCTTGACGTGAAATTGGATTTATGCTATCATCTGCTATCATCTGTAGTAAATACGGAGATTTTGCAAATAAATATTCGGTGGAGAAGAAGAGAGCCGCAATTTGTTTAACCTATCGATGAATAGGTTAAATAGTTGTGGCTTTTTGTACTTATATACATAAATCATTTTCCTTACAATATGCTTAAAATAGGGTACATAAATTATAATTTCAGATCAAAAGTATTTTAATAGGGGTGATTTTTTTGAAAAAGATAATCAATGATAGGGACAGGGTAGTAGAGGAAATGCTCCAGGGTATGGTAAAAGCTCATCCAGAATTCATTAAAAGGTTAGAAGGTAGCAATGTTGTAGTTAGGAAGGATGCACCAGTAAAGGGAAAAGTTGCTCTAATAAGCGGAGGCGGAAGTGGTCACGAACCTTCTCATGGAGGTTTTGTAGGATTAGGTATGTTAGATGGAGCAGTAGCTGGAGAAGTGTTTACATCGCCAACACCTGAAGAAGTTTATAAGGGAATTAAAGCTGTAGATGGGGGAAAGGGGGTATTATTGATAATTAAAAACTATACGGGCGATGTGATGAATTTTGAAATGGCAGCAGAAATGGCGGAGCTGGAAGGCATAAAAGTTGAAAAGGTAATAGTAAATGACGATGTGGCTGTAGAGGATTCTACTTATACTGTCGGTAGAAGGGGAATAGCAGGAACCATTTTAGTACATAAAATAGCAGGGGCAGCAGCAGAAAGGGGATTGGATTTATTAGAGGTTAAAAGGGTGGCAGAAAAGGCAATAGAAAATGTTCGTTCTATGGGGATGTCCCTAACACCATGTATAGTTCCGGCAGCAGGTAAACCAAGTTTTGAAATAGGGGAAGATGAAATGGAAATTGGCCTAGGCATTCACGGAGAACCAGGAACCCATAAGGAAAAGATTAAAACTGCAAGGGAAATTACGACCATATTATTAGATAGGATAATAAGGGATAAGAGATTTGTTAATGAAGAAGTAGCAGTATTAGTCAATGGATTAGGAGGAACTCCATTAATGGAACTATATATAGTTAATAGGGAAGCCCACAAAATCCTCGAAGACAATGGAATAAAAGTATATAAAACTCTAGTAGGCAATTACATGACCTCTTTGGAAATGGCTGGAGTTTCAATTTCACTATTAAAATTAGATGAGGAACTGAAGGGATTATTAGATGACAGAGCAAATACACCTGCATTTAAGCAAATCTAGTATATAATGGAGGGATTAATATGGCAAGCACTTCATTATTATTAGAAATAGTAAGGAATATGTCAAAAAATATAATAGAAAATAAGGAGTTATTAACAGAGCTGGATAGAGCCATAGGGGATTCAGACCATGGAATAAATATGGCTAAGGGCTTTTCTGCAGTTCATGAAAAACTAGGGGAAATGGAAGGAAAGGATTGGGGCTATATTCTAAAGACTATAGCCATGACTTTAATCTCTACAGTAGGCGGCGCTTCCGGCCCCTTATATGGAACGGCTTTTTTAAGGGCAGCTAAAGTAGTAGAGGGAAAAGGGAAAATAGATAGGAAAGATGTTATAAATATGTTTCATGAGGCAATTGAAGGTATAAAGATGAGGGGAAAATCTGATCAAGGGGATAAAACTATGTTAGATGCTCTTATTCCCGCTTTTGAAACCCTTAAATCAGCTTATGAAGAAGGAGAAGACAGCAAAATAGCCTTTAAGAGGGCTGAAGAATCTGCCTTGAAAGGTGTTGAATATACTAAAACCATTATAGCTAGAAAGGGAAGAGCCAGTTATTTAGGTGAAAGGAGCATCGGACATCAAGATCCAGGGGCCACTTCGAGTTATATCTTGATTAAGTCTATTAACCAGGTATTAGAAAAAAATTAGGAGGATAATGGTGATTGGTTTAGTAATTGTATCCCATAGCCCCAAAATTGCAGAAGGAATAGTAGAGCTTTGTTATGAAATGGTGGATGAAGAAATTAAGATTATCCCTGCAGGGGGCACCAAAGATGGAAGGATTGGAACGGATCCTATAAGGATTAAGGAGGCCATAGAAAAAGTCTATGATGAGGATGGAGTTGGAATCATTGTAGATATAGGAAGCTCTTTAATGAATGCAGAACTTGCTATTGAACTGTTAGAAGAGAAAGTAAGAAAAAAAGTAATTATTTTAGACACTCCTATTGTAGAAGGTAGTATATCGGTAGCAGTACAAGCATATATATCTAATAATATGGAAGATGTATTAAAAGCTGCAGAAGAAGCACGGACAACCAAAAAATTGCAGGAACAGCCTTAACTCAATTTTTTAGAGGGGGAAAAACGATGGGAAATTTCTTTAAGGCCATAAGCCAAAACCCGATTATTGCAGCAATAAATGATTTAAACAAAATTGATAAGGTCATTCAATCGCCTTGTAAGGTTGTGTTTTTGCTAACGGGAAATATATTAGATTTAGCTGCTGTGGTTTATAAGCTGAAGGAAAGCGGTAAGTTGGTATATGTCCATGTAGATTTAATAGATGGACTTTCTCGGGATGATGTAGCCATTAGATTTCTTCATACCCATATTAAATTAGATGGAATTATAACCACAAAAGCCAATTTAGTTAAGACCGCTAAGGAGTTAAAGCTATTTGTCATTCAAAGGTTATTCATATTAGATTCATTAGCCCTAGATTCTGGCATTAACTCCATAAAGGGTACAAGGCCTAATGCTGTAGAGATATTGCCTGGAATTATGCCTAAAATAATTGAAAATGTAATTTCAGAAACCAATATTCCAGTAATTACTGGAGGCCTTATTAAAGAGAAAGAAGACGTAATAGCAAGTCTTAAAGCAGGAGCTGTTGCTATATCTACTAGCAATGAAAAAGTTTGGTATATGTAGCTTATGAAATTTGAGGGGGTGGTAGGAAGAGGTTAGCAATATTAAACTTTAACAGTGATTAAAATTAATAAAAGGGGGAAAGTTTATGTCTAGTATGGGCATGTATTTTGGTGAATTTTTTGGTACAATGTTGTTAATCCTCTTAGGAGATGGGGTAGTAGCAAACGTTGTCCTAAAGGATTCTAAGGGGAATAATTCGGGTTGGATTGTAATAACAACAGCTTGGGGGTTGGCTGTTGCAATTGCAGCCTATATTACAGGTTGGGTTAGTGGAGCCCACCTTAATCCAGCATTAACTATTGGTTTTGCTGCAATCGGAAATATTTCTTGGTCTTTAGTTCCAGGATATATCATAGCCCAGTTATTAGGAGGATTTGTAGGAGCGGTTTTAGTTTACCTATCCTATAGGGATCATTTTGCAGCAACTGATGATGCAGATGCAAAATTAGGGGTATTTTGTACCGCACCAGCTATTAGAAATAAAGCATCCAATATGATTACTGAAATAATTGGTACTTTTATGTTGGTTGTTGGAATCTTAGGTATTAATCATGCTAACAATAATGTAGGGGCTCTATCCGCCTTATTAGCAGGTTTCTTAGTGTGGGGCATAGGGTTGAGTTTAGGTGGACCAACGGGTTATGCCATAAATCCAGCTAGGGATTTAGGACCAAGGATTGCCCATGCAATACTTCCTATACCTGGAAAGAGGGATTCTGACTGGGATTATGCTTGGGTACCAATATTAGGACCAATAATTGGTGGAGTGTTAGGAGCCTTTGTATACCAGCTATTTACAAACCTATGGGTATAAATTTTAAGAAACATTAAAGGGGGAATATGCATTGGATAAAAAGTATGTAATAGCCTTAGATCAAGGAACGACCAGTTCAAGGGCCATAATATTCGACCGGGATGGACAAATAGTTAAAGTCGCTCAAAGTGAGTTTACTCAATACTATCCAAAACCTGGATGGGTAGAACATGATCCAATGGAGATATGGGGAACCCAGTCGGGTGTTTTAAGGCAAGCCTTAGAAAGTGCAGGTATTAGGCCTCAGGAAATTGCTGCTATAGGAATTACCAATCAAAGGGAGACTACAGTAGTATGGGATAAAAATACAGGCAAACCAATTTATAATGCTATAGTGTGGCAGTGTAGAAGGACGGCCAATATCTGTGATGAACTTAAGGCAAGAGGTTTAGAAGATTATGTAAGGGAAAATACAGGCCTTGTCATAGATGCATACTTTTCTGGAACTAAGATTAAATGGATTCTAGATAATGTAGAAGGGGCTAGGGAAAAAGCGGAAAGAGGGGAATTGTTATTTGGAAATATAGATACATGGCTGATTTGGAATCTAACCAGGGGTAAAGTCCATGTAACCGATTATAGTAATGCTTCAAGAACCATGATCTTCAATATAAAGGAGCTTAAATGGGATGAAAGAATGTTAGAAGAATTAAAAATACCGGCTTCTATGTTGCCAGAAGTTAGGCCTTCAAGTGAAATTTATGGTGTTACAGATCCCCAAACCCTGGGTGGAGCTGAAATTCCAATAGCAGGTATTGCTGGAGACCAGCAAGCTGCTCTATTCGGTCAAGCTTGTTTCCAAGCAGGAATGGCTAAAAACACCTACGGAACTGGATGTTTCATGCTGATGAACACAGGTGAAGAAGCGGTAACTTCTAAGAATGGTCTGTTGACTACCATTGCTTGGGGAGTAGATGGAAAGGTGGAGTATGCTTTAGAAGGAAGTATATTCGTTGCTGGGGCTGTAGTCCAATGGTTAAGGGATGAACTTAAGATAATACATGATGCCAAGGATAGTGAATATTTTGCTACTCAAGTAGAGGATAATAATGGAGTTTACTTAGTACCTGCTTTTGTAGGGTTAGGAGCTCCGTATTGGGATATGTATGCTAGAGGCACTATAGTAGGCTTAACCAGAGGAGCCAATAGAAACCATATTATAAGGGCGGCCTTGGAATCCATAGCATATCAAACCAGAGATGTCCTAGAAGCTATGCAGGAAGACTCCGGCATAGACCTACAGGCCTTGAGGGTAGATGGAGGGGCAGTAGCTAACGATTTTCTAATGCAATTCCAATCTGATATATTAGGAGTTCCAGTCCATAGACCAGAAGTAATAGAAACTACTGCTTTAGGAGCTGCCTATTTAGCAGGATTAGCTGTAGGTTTCTGGTCTGGTAAAGATGAAATTTCAAAGAAATGGAATGTAAACAGAATATTTGAAGTGGAAATGGAAGAAGAAAGGAGAGAAGAACTATATAAAGGTTGGAAAAGGGCAGTAGAAAGATCCCTTAAGTGGGAAGAAGAATAAAAGAGGATGGCTCAGCCATCCTCTTTTATGGGAAAAGTCCTATTTTTATTACTATACTGTTATCCAAAAGAAAAGCTTCTAATGTTTCTATTAAGGATTAGCTTTTATTATCCAATTTTTTAGTCAAAAATTCGGTTTCTAAGAAAAATGCCTGTCTTTCATCCTCTCTTTTTATATCTTCAAATCCCAATCGATAAACCGTTGGATTGGTATCAGATTTTACTGTCAGTAGCTTTTGTTTTGAGTCATATACACAAATATATCTAGTATAGGTATTATAATTATATTTCTTATTTCTGATAAAGCCATTGGGTAAAGCCATGGCGCCTAATACATTATAGCAATATGAAAGGGCTTCCTTATAATTATTAGGTTTAACATGCATCTTAGTTAGATAGAAGGCTTTAATAAACCTAGATGTGGGATCATATCCTCCTGGCAAATTCTTAACAGAGTTAAAATTTTCAAGATTGTCTAAATCTAAAACTTTCTTAAGTCTTCGAATATGGGATTGAAAAGCCGGTGAATTGGTCATTATACCATAAGGATTTTCATAACATACCAACTTTTTTTCTTTAGGTTCAACGACAACACACTTTTTAGTGGAATCGGCAAACATAAAGTGGAAATCTGCTGATATTACGCTTTCTCCCCTATAATCCCTAGTAGATATATGGACATTTGGTAAATCATCAACCAACTCCTCCACCGATTTGTAATTTGCGAGAGCATATGTGAAATAATCTAAACTAGAAATATTAACTTTTCCAGCTTTCACTTGGTTATCATAAAGATTAAAACCCGAAAAGGCGTTTGTAATACCAATTAGTCCATGCTCGTTTACTCCGTCCTTTAATGGATTTTTATTACTAAAACATATACCTAACATTTTATATTTTGAATAGAGTGGTTTTCCCATTAAATCCTTACAATAATTATAATTTCTTGGCAAATACAAGACATTATAATCTAAAGGCACTTCATAATCCATAGTTCTTCCTAGGACACAACCGTCCTCATAATCCATTTTTATACCTGTGCACATAATTTGTCCTCCTAATATTTCCTTTTCTTATAGTTGAATCCTTCCATTTAATAACATACGCCATTATTATAGCATAAATTCAAAGATAATATGCTATGCAACTAATAGTTGCCATATTTTGCCCTTGGAAATTTTCCATTTTAAAATTTATTTGCTATTAAAATTACTAATACAGCATAAGAAAGTGTAATTATCTATCAGGGATTGTTAGTTATATAATAAACATAGATATATAAAAAGATAAGGGGAGGTAGATGAAATGGATAAGGGTGCTACATTGAATTCTTCAAAGATTGCACCTAGGATCAGCTTAAATAAGGTGGAAATCATTTTAGGTTTTATAGGAATTATTTTAGTACTAGTTCTAGGAAAGACTTTATTAAAAACAGAAATGTTATTTTTTAGACTGGTTATTGGTACAGCCTTAGGCTATACTTTGATGAGAGCTTATACAGGTTTTGCAGGCAGTGTAAACCGGGCCTTTAATACTGGATCTACTAAGCTAATGAGAACTTTGATGTTTATGTTTTTCATTACGGCCTTATCTACAACAGCATTTCTATCTACTGCAGAAGACATAACCATCTATAAACTTAATATCAATCCTATTAATTTTGGACTTGTTTTGGGAGGGATATTGTTCGGGTTCGGAATGTCATTTTCGTCATGTTGTGCCAGTGGAGTGTTAACAGATCTAGTAGCTGGGTTGCCAAGAGCTATTATTACTCTCATATTCTTTGGATTAGGAGTATTTTTAGGATTTCCAATTCAAAGGAGTGCAACTTGGGTTACTGAGTCATGGTTTTCATCATCAGTTGGTAAATCCTTTGGAGGTGGTGTGTTTTTACCAGATATGTTCAAATGGGATGGCATTGGAGGATATTTAGGAGCTTTATTACTTACAGGAATATTCTGCGGGATAGTAGTTTATCTAGCCTATCTATATGAAAAAAGGAGAAAAGAAAAAGGGACTTATACAGGCCATCCTATGGAAAAATTACAGGACTCCTTAGAGAAAAAAGAATATTCTTACCCAAGGCTGCTGGATAGTGAAACTTATGAAGAGGTTTTCGTTACACCTTGGACCTTAAAACAAGGAGCTATAGTATTGTGTTTGTTATTCACACTTTTAATGGGAGTTACTAAATCAGGTTGGGGAGTTTCTACACCCCTTGGAATATGGTTTGGAAAAATATTAATGGCTTTTGGTGTTTCGCCTGAGTCTATAGCTTCATTCACTAAGCAATCACCAGAGCTTTTCACAACACCATTTTTCGAACATGGATCTTCAGTACAAAACTTTGGTATAGTAGTAGGTACAGCAATTTATCTTTTAACTGCTGGAAAGTTTAGGGAAACATTTACAGAGGAATTAAAAATTACTAAAAAACAAGCTTTCTTCTATGCCTTGGGTGGTATATGCATGGGATTAGGTACTCGTATGGCAAATGGTTGTAATGCTGGTGCCTTATATACTTCAATTTCCCACTTCTCACTTTCAGGATGGTTATTCTTAATCTTTATGGTGATTGGAGGCACTATAGGCAATACATGTGCTAAAAAGTGGAATGTAAATTAATATTTATAACTATTTTGAATTATAAAAAGGAGGAAATGTGATGAGTAAAAGGATTTTAGTGGTAGGTGGAGTTGCAGGTGGAGCATCTGCAGCTGCAAGAGCGAGAAGACTGGATGAATCAGCAGAAATTATAATTTTTGAAAAGGGACCCCATGTATCATTTTCTAACTGTGCCTTACCTTTTCATTTAAGTGGAATAGTAGAAGATGTGGACTCATTGGTATTAATGGACCCAGAAACATTTAAATCACAATATAATATAGAAGTTAGGGTAGAAAATGAAGTAATCAAAATCAATAGGGAGCAAAAGACTATTTTAGTCAAGGATTTGACTACCGGAGAGGAGTATGAAGAACATTACGACAAACTAGTTCTTTCACCAGGAGCAAGTCCAATCCGTCCAGCTAGTATAGAGGGAGTCAATAACGAAAATGTATTTACAGTAAGAAATGTAGTGGATATAGATAACTTAAACACCTATATCAAAAAAAACAACATTAAAGAAATAGCAGTAGTTGGTGGAGGCTTTATAGGGCTAGAAGTAGTAGAGAATTTACGCTTAGCAGGTTTAAAGGTTTCTTTAGTAGAAGCCTTGGATCAAGTTATGGCACCATTTGATTATGACATGGTTCAAATATTGCACAAGGAATTGATGGACCAAGGAGTAGATTTAATACTTAGTGATGGTGTTAAGAAAATAGGAAAAGATCATATAGAACTACAATCGGGTAGACAGGTAAAGGCTGAGGCAGTAGTTTTAGCCATTGGAGTAAGGCCTGAAACTAAACTGGCTGAAGAAGCTGGTCTTGAGCTTGGTGAAACAGGTGGAATTAGGGTAGACCATAATTTTAGAACTAGTGATAAGGATATCTATGCAGTAGGAGATGCTATTGAAGTATACAATAGATTAACCCACAAACCAACGAGGCTTGCTCTTGCTGGACCTGCTCAAAGGCAGGCAAGATCGGCGGCGGACCATATCTATAATATGCCTGTAAGAAATAATGGAGTAATAGGCTCTTCAGTTATTCAAGTATTTGATATGAATGCTGCTAGTACTGGTCTCAATGAGAAACAGGCAAAAGCTGCTGGTATAAATTATGACTTTGTATATATAATCCCTCAGGACAAGGTAGGGCTTATGCCAAATAGCAATCCATTACACTTTAAGCTCTTATTCGAAGTTCCAACAGGAAAGATACTAGGTGCCCAGGCCATTGGAAGAGGCAATGTGGATAAGAGAATTGATGTAATAGCAACTATTATTATGATGGATGGAACTTTGGAAGATCTAAAGGAATTAGAGCTATGCTATGCACCCATATTTGGTACTGCTAGAGATGTTGTAAACCATGCTGCCATGGTAGGGTTAAACCTATTAAATGGCGTATTTAGACAGGTTCCAGTGAGTAAGGTAAGGGAGTTAGTAGAAACTGATGCCTTTATTATAGATGTGAGGGAAAGGGAAGAATATGAGGCAGGTCATCTAATCAATGCCGTCAATATTCCTCTAAGCGAAATTAGACAGAGGGTAGATGAAATACCTAAAGATAGACCTGTATACCTACACTGTAGATCAAGCCAAAGAAGCTATAATGCCATAATGGCGCTACAGCATATGGGCTTTGACAATCTATATAATATTTCAGGCTCCTTCTTAGGTATTTCTTACTATGAATACTTCAATGATCAGGTTACCGGAAGAGACAAAATATTAACGGAATACAATTTTGAATAAAGTGATACTATGAAAGGGAAGATGAAAAACAAGCTTAATCCAATAGATATATTAAGTATTGCTTTAGGTTCCATTATAGGGTGGGGTTCTTTTACCCTACCCGGAACTAAGTTCCTCCCCGAATCAGGAGTTATAAATACTGCCATTGGATTAACCTTAGGAGGCTTGGCTGTAGTCTTTGTCCAAATAGGTTATAGGGTAATGCTGGAAAACCATCTGGAAGATGGAGGAGAGTTTTCCTATGCTTATGAAAATATGGGTAAATTAAATGGATTCATAGTAGGTTGGAGTTTAATACTGTGCTATTTAAGCCTAGTACCATTAAATGCAACAGCCTTTGTACTCGTTATAAAGAGGATTTTTGGTTCTTCTGTGGAAAAGATATACTTATATAATGTAGCAGGGTACCCAGTTTATTTGTCTGAAATATTGATTGCAAGCTTGGTAATATTATTATTTGCTTACATCAATATAAAGGGAGTAAAAACTAGTGCTCGTGCACAAAATATCATGGTACTGTTTTTAGTTTTAAATGTGGTTATAGTCTTGTTAGTTATGGGTTTTAAAGTTGATAAGACAGTATTTGTCGAAAATTATATTCATGGGCAAAAGGTTGACTTTGCAAAAGTTGCCAAGGTATTTGCTATAGCACCATTTCTCTTTGTTGGATTTGATGTCATACCTCAGGTGAGCACAGAGCTAAATTTTAAGCCTAGAAAAGCTGTAACTATGGGGATTATATCCATATTAGCTGGTATATTTATATATAACTCTTTAAATGTAGTAACTTCACTTGTATATGGACCAGAGGAAGCATTAAAACAAGAATGGGCTCTTGGGACGGCAGTGTTAGAAAATTTAGGTATAGTAGGGTTTATATTATTAACCATTGCTTTAATATCAGCAGTTGTTAGTGGAATTAATGGATTTATGCTTGGAAGTTCTAAGCTTATAGGCGCTTTATCAATTTATAAGTTATTTCCTGAAAAGTATCAAAAGAAGAATAAGGCTGGGGTAAATGAAAATGCAATCAAATTTGTTACCCTTGTAGGCTTAATAGCCCCATTTATCGGCAGACAAGTAATTTTATATATAGTCGATATGTCATCTTTATTGGCAGCTTTGGCTTATCTATATGTGTGTTATATTAGTTCTAAAATAAGTAAAAACAGACTTGAACGTTATCTCTCATGGGTAGGAGTAATTGTAAGCATGGTGTTTGTTGGACTTCTAATAATTCCTAAATCTCCAGCTAGATTAAGTCTTCCTTCTATTATATTTATGTTCATATGGGTTATTGCGGGAATTTTCTATTATAGAACATGTAGTGTAAGATATAAAACTGCAAGAGACATATAAAACCCAATGGAATTTTCCATTGGGTTTTATATTAAAAATCTAACTATTATTCTACTACCAATTATAGCACCAATAACTACAGCAAAACCAAATATCCAGCCAGAAAGGGATAGGCTTGCAATACTGCTAAAAAGCCCACCTATATTGCAACCTTGGGCAATTCTTGCCCCATAGCCCATAAGTAACCCTCCTATGGCTGCCAATAAAAATTGTTTTTTTGATTTTACCTTTCTAATTCTAAATTGGGATGCCATCAAAGATGAAAAAAGGGCACCAACTATAATTCCTAAATTCCTTATAGAATGAGGGTCTAGCAAAAATCCTCCCTTAAAAATTTCCTGTCCCCCTTCTATATTAAAATAAGTCCAGTGGGAAACATCTAATCCAAAACTATTTAATATCCAAGCTCCCCAGTACGCCATTGCAGAGGAGACTCTCCAAGGCTTACCCGTTACAGCTAATGTTACAATTTGTAATAGCGAAAGTAAGACTGCCCCTGCAATATAGGGCCATGAGTTTATAAACCACTTATTATAATACTTATTATTATTTAAATTCAAAACCTAACCCCCTGTTCTAAAAATCTTCGTTTCCATTTGATTCCCATCTATCGAGAAGAATATATAATATCCCGATTATTATAAGCTGGATAGTTAAAGCGCCAAACCAGCCAAATATATCTGGTAGAAATACCTTAAATCCTTTTGAGATAAACTTTTCATTCCACCAATGAAAATCATGAGCACCCCATAATGACCCTAAAATGAAGAAAATTAAGGCTATAAATTGTGTTTGAAAGCCTTCACCTGTTCTCATGAGAAGCCCAGAAGCACATCCCCCAGCTATTACCATTCCTATTCCAAATAATATTCCACCTATTACAATTGCAGGGCTAATACTTATTACTACATTTTGACCTGGTATTTCTTGTCCATTTATATAAGAATTATACTTAATTGCTGTAAATCCAATGGTGGTCAAGGCTATGCTTATCAGTAATGCTTTAGTAATGAAAGTACTTCCTACAAGATAGGGATCCCTTAAGGCAGCAGCGAAACAAAACTTAGACCTCTGCAATATAAAGCCAAAAGCTAATCCACTTATCCAAAAAAAGGGAAGGAGTTTAGATTTATAATATAAGGAGATGCCAAATATTATCGAAAAAACTAAAACCATTATTCCAAAAGGTATTTGATTCCTCTTTCTCTTAACCTTATTTGAGTCCATCAAAGTCACCCCTTATTGTTAATATGTCGACAAGAACTGTTAATAATATCCCTATACTTTGGTTGACCAAAAGATTTCCATCCTTTAATCGTTGCGACATACTGTAATTCTTGTAAATATATTATATAATATATTTAACGAAGTTTACAATTAAGAATATTCAGGTATAAGGGGATGGATATTGATGAATATAGAATACTTAGATTATTTTTGCAAAGTAGCTATAGCTGGAAGCATTTCTAAGGCAGCTAAAGAATCCCATATATCTCAATCGGCTTTAAGTCAACAGATATTGAAATTGGAAGAAAAGTTGGGATACAAATTATTAGAAAGAAGCAATAAGGGCGTTGAAGTTACTGATAAGGGGCTTATCGTTCTAAAATATGCAGATAATATTATTAGAACCTATAATACTATGCTCCAAGAACTTAAGCTTGATGATGAAAGTGAGAGGAAAATAATAATTGAGGCCTGCTGGTCAATAGCAACATACTCCTTGCCCTGTGTTATGTATGAAATTAAGAATAAATTTGGCAACTACATCTATGAATTAAATCCAAATGAATCGGATGAAATAGAACAAAATATCCTTAACAATATATGTGATATTGGGGTTATATATAATAAACCTAAGAATTCAAATCTGTCCTATTATAAGATTGGCAAGGATAAGATGGTTCTTGTAGCACCAAATAACTATGAGATTCAGGATGAGATAGACTTTGAGGAATTGACTAAGCATCCATTTATTCTATTAAATGACAAGGTATATGTTATAGATGCCATCAACGAAAAGTTGAGTGCTATAGGTTCTAAGATAGAAGAATTAAATATTCTGTATAATAGCGAGTCAGCAGAATCGGTAAAATCCTCTGTATTGAATGGATTTGGTATAGGTTTTCTTCCCTATACTTCTATAAAAAAGGAGTTATATAGCCAGCAATTGAAGGAGATAAAAATTAGAGACTATTCCATAGAGTATGATATGTATCTTATATACAATAAAAACATTAAAAAAGATGAAGTGTTATATAACTTTGTTGAGTATTTTAAGAAAATTGCCCAAAGGAGTTTATGTTAATTTTTAGTAATGAATATTTCCCATACTCCATTTATGACCTCTTTATGTGTTACTTTGTGTTTTTTAAAATTGTTTTTTATGGCTTCCAATACACAACTATGGTCTGTTACTATCTTTATAGTCTCTCCGGAATCCACACCCTTTAAGGCTTTCCTTGTTTTAATAATGGGAATAGGGCACATATCTCCTAAACAGTCAACAGTTTTCATGATAATACCACCTTTTAAATGTGATTATGTATAAATTATACCAAAAAGTCAGCTGGAGTAAAATCTCCTGCTGATTTAAATATTTCTTGTTCAGCAATTGATTATAAGTTTTGTATAACAAAATCCTTAATCTTTTATAGTCAATCTTGACGCCTATCTGTGATAAATGGATTAAACTGGGTATAATTCAGTATAGCGAATATATAAGGTGAAATGGGGTGAAAGATTTTGGGATAGACTATAGTATCTTGGTGGGAGGGGCTGCTGGTCGGGGGATTGATACTTTTGCAAGTATTTTAGAAAAAACCTTAAAACGATGCGGTTATTATGTATTTACCTATAGGGATTATATGTCCAGAGTAAGGGGGGACATAATTTTACTCAGATTAGATTTTCTAATAAGCCAGTCTTTACATATACTAATAAGGTAGATTTAATATTTCCGATAAATAAGGAAACCATAGAAATCCATAGTTTCAGGTTAAAAAAGGGCGGAGTAATAGTTTGTGACCAGGAAATTGCAGAAGGAAAAAATATAATAAATATACCTATAAAGAAAATACTAAAGGAAATACAAAATTTAAGAGTATATAATACAGTAGGTCTGGGAGCAATTATAAAATATTTTGGTTTACCTATTCACATCCCTGAAAAGTTGATTTTAGAATTATTTAAGGGGAAGAATGAAATTGCCAATATAAATCTACTAGCACTAAGGGCAGGCTACAAGGCTTTAGATGAAAAACATAAATTAGAATCGTTAGAGGATAATAAGATAATTATAAATGGGAACCAAGCCTTAGCCTTAGGAGCCATTGCAGCAGGGTGTAAATTCTATTGTGGCTATCCTATGACTCCTTTTACCAGCATACTGTCCTATTTGGCAAAAAAATCTAATGAAATGGGGATAATGGTGGAGCAGGCGGAAGATGAGTTGGCTGCTTTGAATATGGCTTTAGGAGCATCTTATGCTGGCGTAAGAGCCATGACTGGCTCATCTGGAGGAGGAATAGCTTTAATGGTAGAATCCTTAAGTTTGGCAGGTATAGTAGAATTGCCAGTAGTATTGGTAAATGCCCAAAGGGCAGGTCCAGCTACAGGTATGGCTACTAGGACAGAACAATCAGATTTAAGATTTGTGATCCATGCTGGTCATGGAGAGTTTCCAAGAATGGTCATAGCTTTAAGAAGTCCAGAAGATGCCTTTTATCAAACAGCTAGGGCCTTTAATATTGCTGATAAATACAGGATTCCCGTAATTTTACTAACAGATTTATACTTAGCAGACTATACCCAGACAATAGAGCCTTTTGATTTCCAGCGAATCAAAATCAATAGGTATATAGATGATTCTTGTGGGGGAGAGGCGTTTAAACCTTACAAGTTGACGGAAAATGGGATTTCTCCTAGAATAATTCCTGGGCAAATTCCAGGAAAAGTCGTCCTTGTAGATAGTCATGAACATGATGAATTTGGTCACATCACAGAAGATTCAGAGCTTAGGGTTAAAATGATGGATAAAAGGATGAAAAAACTTGAAGGATTAAGGGAAGAAGTAGAGGAACCCTGGCAAATAGGGGATAAAGAACCAGAAAACTTAATTGTATGTTGGGGTTCTACCTATGGAGCCGTAAGGGAAGTAGTAGAAAGATGTAATGAAGAGGGAATATCCATGGGGGCTTTGATATTTGGAGATATATGGCCTTTCCCCAAGGAGAAGTTAATCAGCTTAGGAAAGCTTACAAATAAAATAATAGATGTGGAACAAAATAAAACTGCCCAACTGGATAGCTTGATTAGGGAAGAAACCCCTTATAAATCCAACCATAAAATACTAAAATATGACGGAAGACCTTTTAGTGGAGATGAACTATATGAAAGGATAAAGGAGGAAGTATTAAAGTAGCTTCCTCTTAGAATATGGGCAAATCCTATGGGTAGAATATAAATATGAATATCTTATGAAAGGGTTTGGTCATATGAAAGAAAATTTTAATAATCCCAACAGGCTAATAGATGAAAAGTCTCCTTATTTATTACAACATGCATACAATCCAATCAAATGGTATCCTTGGAAAGATGAAGCGCTTAACAAGGCCAAGGAAGAAGATAAGCCCATATTTCTATCCATAGGTTACTCCACTTGTAGATGGTGCCATAATATGAATAGGGAATCCTTCCAAGATGAAGAGGTAGCCCACATACTAAATGAATATTTTATCCCCATTAAGGTAGATAGGGAAGAAAGGCCAGATATAGACAAGGTTTATATAACTTTTGCTGAAGCCTTAACAGGAATGGCTGGTTGGCCTTTAACCTTGATATTAACTCCCGAGGGTAAACCCTTTTTTGCGGGTACTTACTTTCCTAAAAGGTCTAAAAAAGGGTCAATAGGTTTAATTGAACTCTTAACCAAGGTTAAAGATATATGGAAGGAAAAGAAAAATGATATTGTCCAAGAAAGCAATTTTATACTGAAAGAGGTAAATAGAAGGTACAATAGGCACTTAAAGGGAAATATCGACAAAAATATATTAAAAATTGCTAGGGATGAGTTGGAAGAGATTTACGATGAAATAAATGGTGGTTTTTCCACTAGACCTAAATTTCCATTGCCCCAGTATATAATCTTCTTATTGGAATACGGCTATAACATGAATGATGAAAAGGCATCAAGGATGGCGGAAAATACTTTAATTAACATGTATAAAGGTGGAATCTTTGACCATGTTGGATTTGGTTTTTATAGGTATTCGGTAGATGAGAAATGGCTTGTCCCCCATTTTGAAAAGATGTTATATGACAATGCTTTATTGGGTATAACATATATCAGAGCCTATGAAATAACAAAAAAGCCTCTTTATAAAGAAATAGGAGAAAAGATATTCGAATTTCTATTAAGAGATTTGCTATCAGAAGAAGGGGGTTTTTATTCAGCTTTAGATGCAGAGACGGAAGGTGAAGAGGGAAAGTATTATATATTTGAATATGATGAAATAATAAACCTTCTAGGAGAAGAATTCGGAAAATTTTATGCCAAATATTACGATATAACAGAAAGGGGAAATTTTGAGGGCAAGAATATCCCTAATTTAATAGGAAAAGATTTAGATGCTATTTCTGAATTGGATATGAATAAATTGGATAGCATGAGGGATATGATCCTTTCTTATAGGGATAAGAGGGTAAAGCCTCATAGGGACGGAAAGATTCTTACTTCTTGGAATGGGTTAGCTGTAGCCAGCTTAGCTTATGGAGGTAGGGTTTTAAATAAAGAACTCTTCATAAGAAGTTCAAAAAAGGCGGCAGATTTCATAATAGATAATTGTATAGATGAAAAGGGCCATTTATTATCCACCCATGTGGAAGGTGAAAGCTATAATTATGGCTTTCTGGAGGATTATGCTTTTTTCATATACGGACTTTTGACACTTTACAAGACTACTAACGACCAAAGGTATTTAGAGATAAGTAAAAAGCTAATGGATGATATGTTAAGCCTATTCTGGGATGAAGAAGATGGTGGATTTTATCATTACAGCCGTATATCTGAAAAATTGATAATTAAGCCTAAGGATTAC
The DNA here is from genome assembly GCA_012728595.1 of Tissierellia bacterium. Classification (GTDB taxonomy): domain Bacteria; phylum Bacillota; class Clostridia; order Tissierellales; family Tepidimicrobiaceae; genus Tepidimicrobium. The sequence continues at coordinate 19,269 of JAAYEU010000108.1, read as the reverse complement.
TATGATGGAGCCATACCATCGGGGAATTCCTTTGCTGCCTTAGCCCTACAAAATCTACTTGCTTTGACCAAGGATGAAAGGATATACGATATATTGAATAAACTCTTTTATTCCTTTGGGAAAAGCATAAATGAAGATCCACTAGCCCACATGTATTCTATACTGGCTTTAACGGCTTTTGATATATGAAAAAATATTTTGAAATCTGTAACATCTATGCTATACTATAATATAATATTTTATAAAAAGAAAAACGATGATTTGGGAAAGTAGAATATACTTAGTATTCTAGAGAGGATTCCAATTGGTGGAAGGAATCTATACGGGTGTATTCGAAGTGCTCCAAGGAGTTTTTGGTCGAACTTTTAGTAGACCTAAACGGTTGTTCCCGTTACAGAACTAGAGTATGTTAGTACTCGACAGAGATAAGGCTATTTGCCTTAAGCAGAGTGGGACCGCGGAAGTAACCTTTCGCCTCTGTATGAATAATACATGAGGTTGAGGGGTTTTTTTTATTATTTGGATTTAAGGGCAAACTAGAAATGTTGATATGTATAAATCAAGGTTAATTAGGAGGGGTAAAATGATGGTGGATAGTATTTATAAAACAATTGGAAAGACGCCTTTAGTAAGGTTAAATCATATTATTACAGAGGATATGGCAGATATATGGGTGAAGGTAGAGTCCTTTAACCCTGCAGGTAGTGTAAAGGATAGGCCTGCCTATTATATGATTAAGGATGCAGAGGAGATGGGAATACTAAAAGAGGGCGGCACCATTATAGAGCCAACAAGTGGCAATACTGGTATTGCTCTAGCTATGATAGGGGTTGCAAAAGGATATAAGGTAATAATAACTATGCCGGATACTATGAGCATTGAGAGAAGAAAACTGATGATAGCTTACGGGGCAGAGTTAATATTAACTGAAGGTAAATATGGGATGAAAGGCTCAGTAGAACTAGCTAAAGAATTGGCTAGCAAAAAAGGCTATTTTATGCCTAATCAATTTGGAAATTTAAACAATGTGAAGGCTCATTATGAGACCACAGGGGTAGAGATATTAGCAGATTTAAATGGTGATATAGATGCTTTTGTCGCTGGGGTAGGAACTGGCGGCACCATTACAGGAGTAGGTAGAAGGTTAAAGGAAAATAATCCAGATACCTTAATCGTTGCCGTAGAACCGAGCAAATCTCCTATACTATCTGGAGGAAGTCCAGCTAGCCATGGTATTCAAGGGATAGGAGCTAATTTCATTCCTGAAATATTGGATAGAAGTATAATCGATGAAATTATTACTGTAGATGATGAGGATGCCTTTGTCCAGGCTAGAAGGCTAGGAAGGGAAGAAGGAATATTCTGCGGCATATCATCTGGTGCTAATATTCATGCTGCAATTTCTATAGCTAAAAGACTAGGAAAAGGTAAAAAGGTTGTGACGGTTTTACCCGATACGGGAGAGAGATACCTATCAACATCTTTATTTAATGGGGAGTGATGTTATGCTAAAGTTTATCATAGAAGAAGCTAATAATATAAAGGAAAAGGACCCAGCTGCCAAGAGCTTATTAGAAGCAATTTTATGTTACCCGGGTTTAAAGGCTTTGGTTTACCATAGAATTGCTCATAGTCTTTATAAAAGGGGAAGATTCTTATTAGCAAGGATTATATCCCAGAGGGCGAGGAAGGTTACTGGGATTGAAATCCATCCTGGAGCCAAGATTGGGAGGAAGCTGTTTATTGACCATGGTATGGGAGTAGTAATAGGTGAAACAGCTGAAATAGGGGATAATGTAACCATATATCATGGAGTAACCTTAGGAGGAATAGGAGGAGAAGCAGGAAAAAAACGTCATCCTACAGTTGAGGACGATGTAATGATAGGAGCAGGAGCAAAAATATTAGGTCCAGTAACCATAGGAAGAGGAGCTAAGATTGGAGCTAATGCTGTGGTTTTAAATGATGTACCTTCTTATGCAACTGTTGTAGGTGTGCCTGGTAGGGTGGTTAAGAACAATTTAAAAGATAATTTGATGTATGTGATTTAAAGTATAGTTTACATTTTTGAAAAAATGTGTATAATGAGAATAAAAGGTAGATATAAGCTATGATCAGGAATAGTAGATATAATAAAGGTCTAAAGCGAGTCAGGGGTGGTGGGAGCCTGATGACACTATTATATCGAATGGACCTGGGAGCTTAATGTCCGAAAATAGAGTAGGATATTAGGGCTTACCCCCTTAAAGGTAAAAAAGTGGGCTTAGGCCAATTAGAGTGGCACCACGGAAGTAACCCTTTCGTCTCTATTAGAGATGGAAGGGATTTTTTAGTTAGGAGGTATTGATATGGAAAGAAAAGTTGTATTTAGCGGTGTACAACCTTCAGGAGGACTTACCATAGGAAATTATATAGGAGCTATTAAAAATTGGATATCATTACAAGATGAATATGATTGCTATTATTCCATTGTGGATTTACATGCCATAACTGTACCACAAGTACCAAAGGATTTGAGGAAAAACACCTTAGAGGTACTAGCCGTTTATTTAGCTTGTGGGCTAGAACCGGAAAAATCCACCATATTTATCCAATCCCATGTTTCGGCCCATGCAGAGTTAACCTGGGTATTAAATACCATTTCCTATATGGGGCAGCTAAGCAGGATGACCCAATTTAAAGAGAAATCTAGAAAGTCAGAGGAAAACTTAAATGCAGGCCTATTTACCTACCCAGTCTTAATGGCTGCAGATATTCTATTATATCAAGCCGACCTAGTGCCCGTAGGAGATGATCAAAAACAACATCTAGAGTTGGCTAGGGATTTAGCGGAAAGGTTTAATAACAGATATAGCTATACCTTTAAGGTGCCAGAGCCTTTGATAAAAAAGGAAGGAGCAAGGATTATGAGCCTTCAAGACCCAGAGAGCAAAATGTCTAAATCTGATGAAAATGAAAATGCCTATATATTAATACTGGACAAACCAGATGCTATAAGGAGAAAGGTAAAAAGGGCTGTAACCGATTCTATTGGTGAAATAAAATATAACGACCAGCAACTGGGTGTTAAAAACTTATTGACCATATATAGCGCCTTTTCAGGCCATTCCATTGAAGAAATCGAAAATAAATATGAAGGGGTTGGTTATGGGAAGTTTAAGGAAGATTTAGCAGAAATAATCATAGAAGGATTAAGGCCTATACAAGAAAAATTTGATGATTTAATGAAAAATAAAGACTATCTGGAAAGGGTATATAAAGAAGGAGCAGAAAGAGCAAGTTATATTGCAAACAAAACCTTAAGAAAAGTCTATAGGAAAGTAGGATTTATACAGAAGTAATATATGGTAAGATTAAAAGGAGATGGCTTAATGACCATCTCCTTTTATTAAAACAACCTTCTTCCATATAAAAAGCGCTTTTTATAATAGCTAGAATCTAAATCAGTAATAGTAACTCCCCTTGCCTTTCCAGAACTTGAATGAATGAATTTGCCATTTCCAATGTAGATGCCAGTATGGCCTGGGGTAGAACTTCTAGTACCTGTAAAGATTATCAAGTCCCCAACCTGTAATTCATCTCTGCCCACTTTTACACCATCATTAGCTTGGGTAGAGGATGATCTGGAAATATTTATTCCACATTGTTTATATACGTATTGGGTAAAACCGGAACAATCAAAGCCCTTAGGGCTAGCGCCTCCATAAACATAAGGAGTGCCTATGTATTTTTTTGCAGTTGCTACAATCTTCTCTCCTAGAGAAGTATTTCTTGAACTGCCCCTACTTGCTTTAGGAGCAACTTTTCGTCTATTGCCTTTTATGGCTTCATTTATAGCCTCAATTGTCTCTTGACCTGCTATTCCATCTACCTTAATGCCATATAGACTTTGAAAATCTATTACAGCTTGTCTAGTTTGAGAGCCAAAATATGTAGTACACTCATCTATATCTAATAAACCCAATATTTTAAGCCTCTCCTGTAATGCCTTAACATCTTCCCCTTCTACGCCTTCTTTAAGCAACCTATTATATACTAAGGGTTCTAATTCTATAATTCTTTTCAAGGCTTCATAGGTCTCAGGGCCAAATATTCCATCTGGATTTAATCCATTAAATCTTTGAAATTCCTTAACGGCATTGAGGGTTTGTTCACCATAATAGCTGGTGGTTTCTTCTAGGTCCAAGAAGTTTAGATTTACCAAATGTTCTTGCAAAACTTTTACATCTTCATGCTCCATCTTATACTTTAAAACTTGATCACCTAGTTTGGCTTGTACTAATATAGGATTGGCTAATAGGGTTCCAGTCAAAGTTAAAGTTACAATCCTCTTTTTCCAAGGATTAAAACCTTGCATAAAAACAACTCCTTTATTTATTTGATTTAAATCTAATTATTATATAGTATATAATAAAATTTGAAATAAATAAAGTAGAAATTGTAACTATTTTGTAAACATTTTCGTCCAATTTATGGAACTAGCTTAAATTAACCTAATATAATTATATTTTTTCATGATTAAACTAAGGAAAGGCCTAGTGTTAGGCCTTTCCTTAGTTGTAAATAGTATCAATCTTTAATGTTTTCCATAGCTTTAATGGCAAACTCGGTAGTAACTATGGCATTATAATCTGCTTTCTTATCCAATTCTCCTGCTAATTCCATAATGTACATCATATGGTCTAATCCTTCTTCAGTAATAATTAAATCTGGCTTCCAGCTGTCTTGATCCCTATATCTTTCAATAAGCTTTACCAGAACCTCGTCATCTACATCTGGGAATTGAGGTTTTACTGCTTCAGCAATTTCCTCTAAAGTATGATTTTGTACCCATAACATGGCTTTGTAAATGGCATTAGTAAACTTTTGTACTATATCTGGATTTTCTTCCATAAAGCTCTTGGTGGTAGAATAACATGTATAGGGGATATATCCTCCCTCCTCACCAATGGAAGCTACTACATAGCCCTTACCTTCTTTCTCTAGAGTAGCAGCTACAGGTTCAAATAATGTTACATAGTCGCCTTCACCGCCAATGAAGGCCCCTGCTAAAACATCAAACTGTACATCTGTTCTTAAATTCACATCTACTCCTGGAGTAAGCCCGTGTTTTTTGACTACATATTCTAAGGTCATATAAGGCATGCCGCCCTTTCTCCCACCTAAGACCTCTTTTCCTCTAAGTTTTTCAAATGTGAAATCTGGATCGGGTTCTCGCGCTACTAGAAAAGAGCCGTCCCTTTGAGTCAATTGGGCAAAGTTTATAGCGTAATCCTCTCTACCTTGAACATATACGTATACAGAAGCCTCTGGTCCCATGAAGGCAATGTCTGCTTCCCCGCTTAATAGGGCAGCCATACACTTGTCAGCACCTTTTCCATCAGTAAGCTCGATTTCAAGGCCTTCTTCTTCAAAGAAACCTTGAGTTATTGCTACATATTGAGGGGTATAAAATAAAGAATGGGTAACTTCAATTAATCTAACCTTCTGTAATTCACTTTTTTTACAACCGGTTAAACTGATGGCTATTATCAGAGTCAATATCAGAAATAAGGATATAATCTTAAAAACCTTTGACAAATATATCCCTCCTATAATATTATAAATATGATAAGCAGTCTTTATAGTTATAATATTCTTGTTGAGAATTTTAGTTACAAATAAATATAGATAGTTGAATAAACTAATAATAGAATTAGGATAGGGTTTTAACCTAAATAGATTATTGAAAAGAGGTTGTGGTATGAATATTCCTAATATACTAACTCTATTGAGGATCTTGCTAGTTCCTATCTACTTGATAATCTTTTATTCTGTTAAGAAAAACCGCCTAATCTATGCAGCAATTGTATACATAATAGCCGGTATATCCGACGTTTTAGATGGATATATTGCTAGAAAGTATGACTTGAAAACTAAGCTAGGAGCAGTTTTAGATCCATTAGCAGATAAATTGATGACCTTTGCAGTACTGATTAGCTTTACTACAGCAGATCTTATACCTTATTGGGTGCTAATCATAATGGGGGCAAAGGAAGGTTTAATGATAATAGGTGGTTTTATACTATACCTTATGAAGGGTAATAAGGTCCTTCCTTCTAATAAGTATGGAAAGATCGCTACCTTTTCCTTTTACATGGCGATTCTTTCTATCGCCTTTGATTTTCCCGGTCCTAATATAACTAAGTTACTAGTTTTACTTACTGTGGCTATAAACTTACTGGCATTTGTAAATTACTTAATTATATTCCTATCTAAGGATAGTAGAAACTATATTTGATTTATTGACAAAATAATGTATTATCAGTATAATAATTGCTAACAATGACATATAATACGATGAAGAAGAGGAGTAGGTAATTATCCTATACAGAAAGAAAGCCCTTGGCTGAGAGGCTTTTATAGGCAATGATTACTGAAGGTAGCTTCTAAGTATTCTAGCTGAAAAATAGTAGGCTAGAACGGTTCCACCGTTAACAGTATCAAGTGCCATAATATACTTATGGAATTAAGGTGGTACCGCGAGGTTTCCTTCGTCCTTATGCTTTAAGGATGGAGGTTTTTTTATTACAAGAGAAATGATAAGGAGGTTTAAATAATGACAGAAAATTTACCGAAGACCTATAACCCTAAAGACTTTGAAGATAGATTATATAAGTTTTGGAAGGAAGGGGAATACTTCAAAGCCCATATAAACGAGGATAAAGAACCCTATACCATTATGATGCCTCCTCCAAATGTTACTGGGAACTTGCATATGGGGCATGCACTGAATAATACCATTCAAGATATATTAATCCGTTGGAAGAGGATGGAAGGCTATGAGGTATTATGGTTACCGGGAACGGATCATGCAAGTATTTCAACAGAGGCCAAGGTAGTAGAAAAAATTAGATCAGAGGGAAAGAGCAAAGAAGAGCTAGGCAGAGAAAATTTTATAAAAGAAGCCTGGGAATGGACCAAAAAATATGGAGGAAATATAAATAACCAATTGGAAAAACTAGGGGTATCTTGTGACTGGAGTAGAGAAAGGTTCACCTTAGATGAGAGTTTGAGTAATGCAGTAGAAGAGGTATTTTTGAGACTTTATGAAAAAGGCTTAATATATAGAGGGGACAGGATAATCAACTGGTGTCCAAATTGTAAAACTGCTATATCAGATGCAGAGGTAGACCATGAGGAGACTAAAGGCCACATTTGGCATATAAGATATCCAATTAAGGGTGAAGATAGCTTCATAGTTATAGCTACTACAAGACCTGAGACCATGTTGGGAGACTTGGCCATTGCCGTAAATCCAAAGGATGAAAGGTATGTAGACCTAATTGGAAAAACTGCCATTCTTCCCTTAGTAAATAGAGAAATACCAATAATTGCTGATGATTATGTGGAGATGGACTTTGGTTCTGGAGCGGTTAAAATAACTCCTTCCCATGATCCAAACGATTTTGAGGTAGGGGAAAGACACAATTTAGGCCAATATATAATAATGAATGAGGATGGAACTATCAATGAAAATGGTGGAAAATATAATGGATTAGATAGATATGAGGCTAGGAAGAAGATTGTGGAAGATCTCAAAGAAGAAGGTTACTTGGTAGAAGTAAAAGACCATGAGCATAGCGTTGGTCATTGTGAAAGGTGTAAAACCGTTGTAGAACCATTGATTTCTAAACAGTGGTTTGTGAAGATGGAGCCTTTAGCTAAGCCGGCTTTAGATGCTTATAAGGAAGGGAAATTAAGATTCATTCCAGAAAGGTTTGGAAAGATCTATACCCATTGGTTGGAAGAAATAAAGGATTGGTGTATCTCAAGGCAATTATGGTGGGTACATAGACTACCCGTATATTATTGTGAAGACTGTGATGAGATAATGGTATCTAGAGAAAAACCTGATAAGTGTACAAAGTGCAATAGTACTAATATATATCAGGATCCAGATACATTGGATACTTGGTTTTCATCAGCCCTATGGCCCTTCTCAACTCTTGGTTGGCCAGAGGAAACGGAGGAGCTAAAATACTTCTTCCCAACTGATGTTTTGGTAACGGGATACGATATTATTTTCTTTTGGGTAGTAAGGATGGTATTTTCAAGTATAGAGCAAACGGGAGAAGTACCTTTTAAAGATGTTTTTTTAACAGGGCTTGTAAGGGATTCAGAAGGTAGAAAAATGAGTAAATCCTTAGGAAATGGTATCGATCCTTTAGATGTAATTGAAGAATATGGTGCTGATGCTTTAAGATTTACACTGGTTACCGGAAATACGCCTGGAAACGATATGAGATTCTATATGGAAAGAGTAGAAGCCAATAGAAACTTTGCCAATAAATTATGGAATGCTACAAGATTTGTGCTGATGAATTTAGATGAAGAAATAGCTTTGGAAAAATTGGATCCTAGACTGTTAGAAGAAGAGGATAAATGGATATTATCTAGAATAAATAGGGTTATAAAAGAGGTAACGGAAAACCTAGACAAATATGAAATAGGAATGGCAGCCCAAAAGATATATGATTTTATCTGGGATGAGTATTGTGACTGGTATATTGAAATGGTTAAGCCTAGATTATATGGAGATGATATTTTAAGTAATCAGACAGCTCAAAAAGTATTGCTATATGTATTAGAGAATATATTAAAATTACTCCATCCCTTTATGCCTTTTATAACAGAAGAGATATGGAGGCATTTGCCCGAAAGAAAGGAGGCTTTAATTGTAAGTTCTTGGCCTAAGTACGATGAAAGTATGGAGAACTTAGATGCAGAAAAGAAGATGGCCTATATAATGGAAGCTATAAAGGGTATTAGAAACGCAAGACAAGAGATGAATATAGCTCCATCCAAGAAGGCTACTTTGATATTTGTAACAGAGGATGAAAAAATTAAAGATATTATAGATTATGGTAGAAGGTATTTCACAAATCTAGCAGGTGGGGAAAATATCGTGATTCAAAAAGACAATGCTCATTTGGATGATGCCAATATGTCTGTTGTATTGGATAAATGTGAAATACTCATTCCGTTAAAGGATTTAATAGATTTAGATAAGGAAATAGAAAGGTTGGAAAAGGAAAAGGAAAAATTAGAAGGGGAATTAAAGAGGGTTAGAGGAAAGCTATCTAACAAAGGTTTCGTTGAGAAGGCGCCAAGAGAAATTGTAGAAAAGGAAAGGGATAAGGAGAAAAAATATCAGGATATGCTGGAGAAGGTATTGGAGCGATTAGAGGACTTAAAATCCAGCAAATAATATCTAGGGTGGATTTTCCACCTCTAAAATAAACAGAGGCGAGGGAAGAACATGAACTATATAGAGGCTTTAAATTATATAAATGATAAAAATAAATTTGGTTCAAGATTAGGTTTAGATGTAATAGGAAAGTTATTAGATTTGCTTGGAAACCCCCACATGGATTTGAAGTATGTCCATGTGGCTGGGACCAATGGTAAGGGTTCTACTTCTTCGTTTATAGCCACTATATTAAAAGAAGCAGGCTATAGGGTTGGATTATTTACATCCCCCTACTTGGAAAGGTTTAATGAGAGAATCTCCATAAATGGAGAAGATATTCCCGATGATAGGTTGGCCCAAATAACTAAAATGGTTAAGGAAAAAATAGAAATAATGTTAGAGGAAGGCTATGAACACCCTACCACTTTTGAAATAATTACTGCTATTGCCTTTGTATATTTTAAAGAAGAAAAAGTGGACTTAGTGGTATTGGAAGTAGGATTAGGTGGAAGGTCTGACTCTACTAATGTTATTGAGGATTCTTGTGTATCTGTCATAACTACTATAGATTACGACCATACCGATGTATTGGGGGATACATTAGAAAAAATTGCTTATGAAAAGGCTGGTATAATTAAGGAAAATGGACTTGTAATCTCCTATCCTCAAGAAGAAGAAGCCCTTAAAACAATAGAAAGGGTAGCAAGGGATAAAAGGGCAGAATTTTTTGTTTGCCCTATGAATCAGATGGAAATAACCCAATTAGGAGATAGAGGCGGAATTTTTAATTTTAAGTATGAGGATAAGCTATACAAAGAATTAGAAATCAGTTTAATAGGTCAACATCAGATATACAATGCTTGTTTAGCCTTAATGACAGTTTTAGTTTTAAAGGATAAGGGGATAATCCAGCTCCATGAAGAAGAGATAAGAAGGGGGTTAAAAAATACTAGATGGCCAGGCCGTTTGGAAGTATTAAAGAGGAAACCAATCTTTTTAATCGATGGAGCTCACAATCTACAAGGAGCTAAAACCTTGGCTAGGAGTCTAAAACTTTTCCAATATGATAAATTGATTCTTGGAATGGCTATATTAAAGGATAAGGATGTAGAAAGTATAATCAAGACCTTAGCTCCTTTAGCAGATAAAATTGTTATTACTGAAGTAAACATGCCTCGAAAAATGGATGCGGAGGACTTAGAAAAAGTAATAAACAAATATAATGATAATACTATTATTGAAAAGGACATGAAAATGGCTGTAGACAAGGCTTATGAACTAGCTCAGGAAGGAGATTTAATAGTTTTTAGCGGCTCCTTATATCTAATTGGGGACATTAGAAAACTGATACTGGGAAATAGCTAGTATATCTTGCCTCCCTATAGAATATACATTCTATGGGAGGTTTTTTTATGGAAAAGGGGAAATTAATAACCTATACCTATTTAACTGATGAACAGTTGATAGAATTTACTTTAGAAGAAATGGGAAGAATAAAAAAACTATCTGATATTCTTGATGATGACGAGTATAAAAAGAGGGTTTGTATATTAAACCAATTGATAGTAGAGGTTAAAAGAAGAAATTTATACATCAAAAAGCCTTTGCTAGTCAGTAGAATTCTAAAGAGATAAAAACCATTCACCGAAATCCATTATAAAGCATAGATTAACTTATATATAATGGATGGAGGTGAAAAATTGTCGTTAAAGGGCAAGGCGTTAGTAGCAAATACGGGCGAGGATACTTTAACTTTTATAGATTTTGACGATGAAAAAATAGAGTCCATAGATTTAAAGGCAATTCCCCATGCAAACTATAATAAAACCATAGGGCTAAAGGGTGAACCAATAGGTCCATATGACCTGGTATCCAATCAAGGATACATCTATTGTACCAATATCTATGATCATTCGGTATTTAAATTGGATTTAAAAAACAGGATACTAATAGATACTTTAGCTGTTGGCAGTTGCCCTACCTGTATAAAGCATTTTAATGATTACCTATTTATAGCCAACACCGATTCCAATTCCATATCCATAATAGAAGAGGATACCTTTACACTAGCGGAGAATATTCCCGTAGGCGAAAAACCTACCCATATAGAAATAGATGAAATTAACAATGATATCTATGTAGTCAATAGCAATGGATATAGCATGGATATAATAAATTTGAATAGCCGGGGGCACAGGACCATAAAATTAAAAAATAACCCTGTTAAGGTTAGTATTTTACAAAATAAAATATATATATTATCTAATGTCAACAATGGCCTAATAAATAGTAGTAATATATCCATTGTAAACCTAGAAAGTTACAAAGAAGAGGATCGGATGGAAATGGAAGGGATTCTAAGTAATATGTTAAAAATCAACGATAGGGAAATTATTTTTACCACCAGCATGGAGGATGGTTGCTTATATAGGGTTGATATAGAGAAAAAAAATTTATTAAGTAAAACCTATCTAGAAGGGATGCCTAATCAAATTGAATGGAATAGGGGGCAAATACTCTATATAACGAATATATCCACCAATAGATTGACTCTATTCCATATAGATAGGAAGAGAGTAATAAAGAACATAGAAGTTGGGAAGGAGCCCAATGGGATTTTACTCCTCAATTGAAGCAATTTTTTCGCCTACCAACATATTTAACATATTTTTGTAAATATATTCGGTGTTTTTTTCCCATGTGGAGCAAATTTTTTTTGCTTGTTCGATAGTAGCTACATTTATATATAGGCTAAAAAGGGCTTCATCCTTTTCCACAAGTTTTAAGTTAACCATGAACTGACCATCCTCTTTTTGGTAATAATCGCCTAATATCTGGGTTGATTTTTTTTCCTGCCCTTTCAATTCCATAAATTTATTTATTATTTCTTCTTTTATCTTTTTTGGAATCCTATCTTCAAAATAGGACAGGGTAGCTTTGCCTTTATCTAATATATAATATAAGTCCTTATTATCTCTATCCAAATATTCAATAAAATTTGCCTGTATAAGTTCGGATAAATATTGCTGGATAAGAAAATAGTTCATATAATTCTTTTCTAAGACAAATTCGGTTATCTCTTTATTAGCCAAAGGCTTTTCTGATTTATCAATTATATATAATAAAAGCAACTTGTTTTGAGCTAATTCTTCTGTGTTTTCTGCAAACATAATAAACACCTCACTGAAATAAATATATTCTCATTAAATTATACCATAAATTAAGAGGTAAGTGATAAATCACTTACCTCTAAGGGTTATTTACCAGCCATTTGTTGTTGAGCAGTTTCTACCAAGCGTTTAACCATATAGCCGCCTACATATCCATTCATTCTAGATGGGAGTTCACCTTTATCTATACTATTATAGTTGGTTATTCCTAATTCATTAGCAATTTCTAACTTCATCTGCTCAAGGGCTTGCCTTGCTTCTGGGACTAATATTTTATTATTATTAGCCATTTTTCTCCTCCTTACAACAACATATTTAAGTCGTTGCATTAATAATATAACCTTTTTAAATCAAATTATTCTTGAAATAGTTGGAACTATTTTTACTATGACTAATCTGTAAAGAATTACAAAGAATTATTCATATACTTATAGTAACAATAATATTAATAGTATAATTATGTACTTTTTACTTATAGCTTTAACTCTCCATTACTTGTCAACCAAATAGAAGTTGTAGGATTTATTTGCAGGTAATAATAATGGATCTTTAGAATAAATTGTATTATAGGGATTTATGGAGGTGATATATTGAACAGAACTTATAGGAAAGACAATATTCTTTTTAGATTATTAATTATATTATTCGTTTTAGCCATTTCCATCTCTTATACTAGTATCAAAACAAATACAAATATACTGGAAGTATTTTCCCATAGAAAGGAATTGCCCATCTATAGTGTAGAAACTGAAGAGAAGAAAATAGCAATTAGTTTCGATGCTGCTTGGGGAGACGATTATACCCTAGGCATATTGGATATATTGGATAGGTACAATATAAAATCTAGCTTTTTCCTGGTTGGTTTTTGGGTAGATAAACATCCTGAACATGTTAAAGAGATATATAAAAGAGGGCATGATGTAGGTAATCATTCGACTAATCATCCATATATGACCAAGTTATCTGATGAAGAAATAGTTAAGGAGTTAAATATAACTGGGGAAAAAATTGAAAAATTGATAAATGAAAAGCCTATCCTTTTTAGACCTCCTTTTGGTGATTATGACGATAGGGTAATCAATCTATGTAGAGAAAATGGTTATTATGTAATCCAGTGGGATGTAGACTCTTTAGATTGGAAGGAGTTAGGAGTTCAACCTGTTGTAGATAGAGTAACTAGGAATGTAAAAAATGGTTCAATAGTGTTATTCCATAATAATGCTAAATACGTTTTAGATTTCTTGCCTATAATAATCGAAAAATTGCAAGCTGAAGGATTTGAAATAGTACCTATTTCGGAACTCATATATAAAGATAATTTCTATATAGATAATACAGGCAGGCAAAAACTCAATGAATAAAATTATTAATAATAAACTAAATATTCTTTTTGATATAGCCATCACAGCCCTCTTTCTCAGAGGGTTGTTAAAATATCAAATTCTATGTTAAAAAATTATTTATCATATATGGATAAACAAGAAATTAGTGAGAAATATATAGGGCTTGATGTTTTAAGGAAGAAATACAGTCCGGAAAATTATTTTTCTCAGCTAAATGGTTTAACAAAGCAATAGATAGGTTGAAAGTAGTGATCTTTTATTGATATCGATAAGGAATTGCTTCAAAAAGAATAGAGGTTTTATAAACTAGCCTTTAAAAATGGCTGGTAAAAGTCAAAGAGATTTGATAAAATATTATCAAATCCTATACTAAGGAAGAATAATCTATAATTGCCTATGCATTAAATAACAAAAAAGGATTCTATTTTATCATAATACTAGGATTTAAGGAATAAATATAGTTATAGATTATGGATTACATAAGAATAAGGGGGAGATGTATCTGTGGTTAAGGGAAAAATTGATACGAATGTAGTAGAAGTTGTCGGAAAGGTATATAGCGAATTAGAATTTAGCCACGAAATGTATGGAGAAGGCTTTTATAATTTTTTTCTTGAAGTTCCTAGGTTGAGCAATTCTGTTGATATTCTGCCTGTAACCATTTCTGAACGCTTAATGGTGGATATGACCTTGTCCATAGGATCTTACGTTCAAATATTTGGACAATTACGTTCTTATAATCGTTATATAGAAAATAGTAGTAAACTGTTATTGACAGTATTTACAAGGGATATAAGGTTAATAGAGGATGAAGAGGAAATAAAGGAACTATTAAAATCACCTAATGAGATATTTTTAGATGGATTTATTTGCAAACAGCCAATCTACAGAACTACCCCTTTTGGAAGGGAAATTACCGATCTATTAATTGCGGTTAACAGAGCTTATAATAAGTCCGATTATTTACCCTGTATTGCCTGGGGAAGGAATGCAAGATTTTGTGAAAAACTATTAGTAGGAGACCATATAAAGATATGGGGAAGAATACAGAGTAGGGAATATCAAAAAAAGTACAGCAATGGGGAAGTAGAAACAAAAGTAGCCTACGAAGTATCTATTTCAAGGCTAGAATATATTGAAAATGATAATAATAGATTGAAGGCCGCTGAGGAAAATGTATAAAGAAGAAAAGTATAGCTTAGACTAGATAGTGAGTACATACAATCCTTAGATAACCATGCTTTTTTATTATAATCTCTATAAATAATAGAAAGGTATGGTTATTTTTTTGTGTGAAATTGAAAGAAATTATAATAGAATATACACTATTTTACTTTTCTCTAGGACATGTTTTATGATATAATCTACACAATATGATCTAACTTTACTTAAAACAATAATATTTAAGGAGAGTATAGATGAATCTAAAGGTAGTTATCATCATTACAATTATAACAATACTTATAAGTTTGCAATATACTCTAAACAAGATATTGGTAGAATTAAGGGAGATTAAACGAATATTAATTAGTAAATACAGATAATTGACGAGGGAGGTAAAGGATTTGGAGATGAACAAAAAGCAAAGAATATTGTTTGATGCAGAAAAAATATCTAAGAGAGTCGAAGAACTGGGTAAGGAAATAACTAGCGACTATGCCGGT
Source organism: Tissierellia bacterium (assembly GCA_012728595.1). Lineage (GTDB taxonomy): Bacteria > Bacillota > Clostridia > Tissierellales > Tepidimicrobiaceae > Tepidimicrobium. The sequence goes on along the minus strand of JAAYEU010000108.1, from coordinate 3,860 downwards.
AAAGATATAATAGTCATATCCCTGCTGAGAGGGAGTTTTGTCTTTGCAGCAGATTTAGTTCGCAGTATCCAGGTGCCGGTAAATATCGATTTTATGATAACTTCAAGTTATGGACATGAAGAGGTTTCTTCTGGAAAAGTAGACATAATTGCTGACATTAGGGTGGATGTTGAGAATAAACACGTACTAATAGTAGATGACATTATGGATTCTGGCTACACCATGAGTAAGGTTGTAGATTATATAGCTAAGAAAAATCCCGAATCTATCAAGGTGTGTGTCATGCTTGATAAGCCAAGTAGAAGAAAGGTTAATATATCTCCCGATTATGTAGGCTTTATAATTCCCGACGTTTTCATAGTAGGTTATGGGCTGGATTATGGCGACTACTATAGGAATACACCCTATATTTTTACATTTGATGATTAAACCTTGAGCTTTTATCTATAGTCTATTAATATTTGATAATATTTTATAAAGTAGGGATGTTTATTGTTAGGAAATAGGAAAAACCAATCAATATTGGCAACTAATATGTTGTTTTTGATAGTAGCTTTGCTACTGCTTACAGTAGGGGCAAAAGTTCAGCAAAGGGACTTATACTCTGGCCTTTTAATAACTGAATACTTGATTGTATTAGTCCCCATTCTAACATTTATAATAATAAGGGGTCATTCTATAAAAAGGGTCTTAAGATTAAATGGGATAAGCTTGTCACAAATTATATATACAATAATAATAGTGATTTTAGCATATCCAATAGCAGTGTTTTTAAATTATATAGGAATTATAATCATAAGTAGATTTGGAAAGATAATACCTAATACTGTTCCTTTACCAACTAACTTAAATGAATTTTTTGTAAGCATTTTAGTTATAGCTTTAAGCCCTGGTATATGTGAGGAAGTAATGTTTAGGGGCTTAATAATGAATTCTTATGAAACATTAGGTAGGAAAAAGGCCATTATATATTCCGCAATCTTATTTGGCATGTTCCACTTTAATGTACAGAATTTATTAGGACCAATTTTTTTGGGCCTTATATTTGGAATAATAGTTATTAAGACTAATTCAATCTTAACAGGAATAATAGGCCATACGGTAAATAATACTATTGCCTTGGTGTTAGGATATGGCTTAAATAAGTTGAGTGATTATGAACAAAGCTTAAAAGGCATGAATATAACTGTGTCAGATATGGATGCTTTATTTTATGGTTTAATACCTTTAGCTGTACTGGCTTTCATTGCAGGAATTTTACTTATTCTATTTATAAAACGGATGCCAGCTAGTAAAACCCTCGCCCAAGCTTTTAATAATACATATGATGGGCTATTTATCAATATCAGAAGAAGGACTAAGATGAATAAATGGGACAGAATTCCAATATGGATATTTATATTAATTTTTATAGGCTGGAACTATATTATATTCTTTTTATAGAATAAAACTAACCCTCCTAACTAATAATAGAATTTAGGAGGGATTGATGTGGCAAAGAATAAGAAAAGAACTAAGAAAAAGAAAAAAGAAACCCTAGAAGATAAGTTGAAATATGAAATAGCAGAAGAACTTGGGTTAATGGATAAAATCAAGGAAGTAGGTTGGGGTGGATTGACGGCTAAAGAATCAGGCAGAATTGGGGGATTGATAACAGTAAGAAAAAGGCAAATGAAGGATAAGGATAAGAGTTAGATGGAAGATAAGGGGGACATATAGTTGTATGGAGATTTTGCATTTATATACGATAGTTTGATGACAGATGTAGATTATGAAAATTGGTACTCTTATATCAAGCTGATATTAGATAAATACAATAAAAATCCAAAATCCATATTGGAAATGGCTTGCGGAACTGGGAATATATCCTACTACTTTGCCAAGGATGGTTACGATTTAACCTGTTTCGATTTATCATCAGATATGTTAAGCATTGCTTATAATAAGTTGAACCAGTTTAAAAATGTCACCCTATTAAATCAAAATATGATAGATTTTAAAATCAATAAAGAATTCGATTTAATCATATGCCTATGCGATAGTATAAATTATATAATAGAGAAAGAACATTTGTTAAAAACATTTAGAAATGTAAGGGAGCATCTCAGCCAAAATGGGATTTTTGTATTCGATATAAACTCCTATTATAAACTTGAGGAAATAATTGGAAATAATACCTTTATAGAAGATAGGGAAGATATCTTCTATATATGGCAGAATTATTTTGATTGTAAAGATAATATCTCTCATTTTTATTTAACATTTTTTGTTAAAGAGCAGAATGGACTCTTTAGGAGATTCCATGAAGACCATTTGGAAAAGGCTTATAAGTTAGAAGAAGTCATTGAACTATTAGATATGGCTGGTTTTTCTCAAATCTATTCCTATGATGGTTTTTCTTTTAAAGCTCCTAACAAAAGATCAGAGAGAATACATTTCGTATGTTTGCCTTAAAAAGGTTAAAAATTTAAGGTATATTTAATCTTTTTATGGGGAATATTAATTGACAAGGATATATATATTGTGATAGACTGAAGTACAAGTAGATGATACATAGGATTCATCTATTAAATTGTTGTATTGGAGGAATGTTTTAAATGGTAAAAGGAACAGTTAAGTGGTTTAATGCTACTAAAGGTTATGGATTTATTTCTACTGAAGAGGGCGAAGACGTATTCGTACACTATTCAGCAATTGAAAGCGATGGCTTCAAAACTTTGGAAGAAGGCCAGAGTGTTGAGTTTGAAATAGTACAAGGAGAAAAAGGTCCTCAAGCTACTAATGTTATTAAACTTTAAACTTAATTCTCTTTATAAGTTTATAACAGTAGCAAATCAAGCCCCTTTATTAGGGGCTTTAAATATTTAAAGTGAAGGTGAGTAATTATGAAAGATTATGTTATCAGATGTATAGATAAAAAGGGTAATATTAGACTGTTCGTTGCCAATACAACCAATTTGGTAGAAGAAGCAAGAATAACCCATAATACCTCCCCCACTGCTACAGCAGCTTTGGGAAGGGTATTGACAGGGGCTGCTATGCTAGGGTTAACCATGAAAGGAGAGAAGGATACTCTAACCCTTAAGATAAAGGGAGATGGGCCTGTGGGAAGTATAATAGCAGTTGCCAACAGTAAGGGACAGGTAAAAGGATATGTAGATAATCCTTATGCAGATCTACCAAGCAGGGCAGATGGTAAGCTAGATGTAGGAGGTTTAGTAGGTAAAAATGGGCAGTTGGCAATAATAAGGGATTTAGGATTAAAAGAGCCCTATATCGGCTATTCCAATTTAATTTCAGGAGAAATTGCAGAGGATTTAGTCCATTATTTCTACCATTCTGAACAACAGCCTTCTGCAATAAATTTAGGAGTATTAGTGGATAAAGATATTTCTGTTAGAGCTGCTGGTGGATATATTTTACAGCTGCTGCCAGGAGTCAAAGATGAAGACATAGATAGGATAGAAGAGATAATCAGCAAGGCAGAACCTATATCTACCCTAATAGATCAAGGCCTGTCTCCAGAGGAGATTATGGACAATCTATTTGGAGAGTTCGATATGGAAGTTTTGGAAAAGGAGTATATTGAGTTTAGATGCAATTGTAGCAGGGACAGGATAGAGGGAGTACTGATAAGCTTAGGAAAAGAAGAGATAAATAAAATAATCGAAGAGGACGAAAAGGCAGAAGTAGTATGCCATTTCTGTAATAAAAAATATAATTTTTCAAAGGAAGACCTAATAAAATTAATCGATTAATCCCCGTGCCAATTAGAAACGGGGGTTTTTTAATAATAACTAGCAATAAGGCCCATAAATCTATTGACAATTTTAAAATAATGTTGTATATTATAATAGTGG
>JAAYEU010000107.1 GCA_012728595.1 Tissierellia bacterium | reverse complement strand
TAAACTCCTTCGCTATAAACATCCCAGGCTATGAAGGTGGCATCCAAAACGAAACCATATATAAGGAAGTAATTTTCGTTACAGGTGAGCCTATTATAATGGAAGGAACTCTAACCATAAAGACTAAAGAAAAAAACAACATAATAACAGAAACCTATACCTACAAACTAGAAAACAAAGCCTATGACGCAAAACTCAGCAGATCCATTACCCTAAAGGAAACTTTAGAGCCAAATGGACAACAAATAAAATCAACTAAGATCTTAGAAAAATACAAAGAAACCATAAATATAGGAAGAAAAAGATATGAAGTAAAGGACTCCCAATATCAGTGGAACCAAGGTACCATAGTCCACAATACACCTTTACTTAGCTACTATGCAGGAGATTTTTCAGCAAGGAAAACCTATGATATAAATAAGGGAGAAGAATCATTAGTAGTAGAATCTGTAGGCTATCTAGTAGGCTATAATAGCCCTTGGTCATCTACCCAAACCCAAACCATAGATTATATATTAAACTATGAAAACAAACTTACAGAGGATACTTGGCAAGGCACAGCCACAGTGGAAAGCTCCTTCAATAAAACTAAGGATTACTCCTATGCTGAAAATATTCCAAGTCAAATAAGTTTCAATGGTGGATATAGGATTACAGAAAAGGAAGAAAATATCCTAAAATACTCCTATGACCTACCTAGGATAGTAGAAGGTATAATAGTAAAAGGAAGAAATATAGGCACAGAAAGCCTATCCTTAGACACAAATCCAATAATAGAAAGACTAAACATACCAGCCCTAAGGGATGTACTAGGCCATGAATATGAAGAAGACCTACTACTTTTAGCAAGTATGGAGGGGTTACCCCTAAACCATATATCCATAGGACCAAACTCACCTATGACTAGGGGAGATTTTGCTAGGCTAATAGTTAAGTCTATGGGTATAGAAATAGTAAAGGAAGAACCAAAGAAAACTGGTAAGAAGAAAGTAGAACAACCAGAACCAACATTTATAGATGTAGACATAGAAGACAAAAACTTTGACTATATAGAAGAAGTAAATAAAAGAAACATAATGGTAGGCATTGAAGAAGATATCTTTGCACCTGAAGCCCCATTAACTAGAATAGAAGCCTACACTGTAGTGTCTCGTATTCTTGGTTTGCAAAGCTTAGTGCCCATAGGCAACTATTCCTTAGGCTATAGAGATGAAGCCAGTATACCATCATGGGCCAAGGGACACGTCTATATATGTAAGGAACTAGGCCTTATAGAAGAATCAGACTACCTATACCCCAACAGATATTTAACAAAAGGCGAAGCAGCCAAGCTCATAGTCAACCTAATCAACTACATGCAAGAAGAACTAAGATATGATTACATGGAAGGCATTTTGAATAACTAAGGAATTGTCATCCTCAACTATACTGTAATTGGTCACCTGTCATCCTGAACGAAGTGAAGGAGCTTGACCCCAATAATTGTGCATTGTGCACTGTG
>JAAYEU010000106.1 GCA_012728595.1 Tissierellia bacterium | reverse complement strand
TTGTTTTGCCCATTTTTACATAAGAATTTATGGTAGGTTCTGTCAAGGACGTTTTTTCCCTTGACAGGTTCTAACAGAAATTCTAAAATGACTTAGCAAAAAAAATTAAATTATTTCTTGACATTTAATAGCTGGTCTTATCTAATTTAAAAGGAATCCGCCAGATAATCACTTAAGCTAGTAGAGATAAAAGTTAGGGAGCAAAAAAAATTAAAGGACTGTTACAACTAGAAGCTTCTTTACTTCTGGATATAAAATGAGGTAAATTGTTAGGATATTTGCTGATTCTTTATACATTTATTCTCATGTATTGTCTAAGATGGAAGGAACATTGTATGACAAGATAGATAACTAAATTTTCAACTTAAAACAAATCCCAATGTTAGAAGAATGTTAGAAGTTTTTGATTTTCCTCTTTCTTGTTAGAACTTTTCAAAAAACAAAAAAGCCACCAAAGTGGCTTATTATCTATGGCGGGAGTACGTGGGAATCGAACCCACCCAAGAGGCTCCTAACCCCTCGTACTGGTTTTGAAGACCAGAGGGCACACCAGCACCCATCTACTCCCATAAAACTCTTTTGTACCTACAGCTATTATATTATAACACTTATTTTAAATCTGTCAAGTTTTGTCTTATTTTTCAAATTTTCTGGCTTTATTAGGTTGATTCCTCAGATTTTAAGTTTTGTCCCATATACCTAATATCTTTTCCAATTTTGTCTTCCTCTATAATAGAATTTGTTATAATTATAGTAAACACACAAAAACCCGCTTAGAAAAGCGGGTTTGGTCCTTAAATTAATACTAGTTTTTTTCCTTTTGCAGCTTCATATACACATCTTCATTTGCACTTCTCTTGATAAATGATGCTTTATATAACTCGCTTATTAATAGTGGGAAGAAGGCAAAACTTAATATGATTCCCCAATCTATTAGTCCTAAGGAAACTGTGTGAAATACAGGCTGCAAAAATGGAATATATATAACCCCTAATAGCAACAAAAAGGATAGGCTAGTTGCATATATCATGGTTGGATTGGAGAATATTCCTATTTCAAATAATAAATGCCTTTCAGACCTACTTGAGTAAGCCCTTAATAGTTCTGCAACGATCAAAGTAGCAAAAGTTATGGTCCTCGCTTTAGTCAAACTGTCAGGAAAGGCCCTGATTGCCCATACATAGGCAAATAGTGAAGTAAATCCAATGGCTAAACTTTGAACTATAATGTCCACCATCATGTAGCCATCGATTATGGGAGAATCGGGTTCCTTAGGCTTTAATCTCATTATATCTTCTTCCCCTTTTTCCATCCCTAAAGCTAAGGCAGGAAAGCTATCCGTTACTAGATTGAGCCACAAAAGCTGGATTGGCAATAGTGGAATTGGTAGGTTATATAGTATGCTGGCAAAGACTATGATTATTTCACCAATGTTACAGGACAGTAGGAAAAAGACGAACTTCCTTATGTTACTAAATATTATTCTACCCTCCTCTACTGCTGCCACAATACTAGCAAAATTATCGTCAGTTAAGATCACCTCTGCAGTACTTTTGGCAACATCGGTGCCGGTTATACCCATTGAAATACCAATATCGGCTCTCTTTAAGGCCATGGAATCATTAACTCCATCCCCCGTCATGGCTACAATTTCTCCATTTGCCTTTAGAGCAGATACAATCCTTACCTTGTGTTCAGGGGTTACCCTAGCGTAAACACTTGTATTTTTAACAACTTCCTTTAATTCAACATCCGACATCTCCTCTAATTCATTCCCAACCACGACCTCTTTCATTGAATTTGCAATTCCCAATGCTTTACTGATGGCAAAAGCAGTTTCCTTATAATCCCCTGTTATCATGATAGGTTTAATTCCTGCTTCTTTACATTTCCTTATTGCATCTTTAGCTTCTGGCCTAGCTGGATCTATCATTCCTACCAAGCCTACAAATATCATATCTTTTTCAATATTGTCGGAAGATAAATCATTAGGCATACTGTCATACTCCCTATATGCCAAGGCCAATACCCTTAATGCATCTTTGGCAAAGGAATTGTTTACATCTAATACCTTCCTTCTTAAGGTATCGGTTAAAGTTTTTTTAACTCCTCCATTGTATATGTATTTACACCTGTTGATTATTATATCTGGAGCACCTTTAGTAAAGGAGACTATCTTCCCTTGTACATAGTTTTTATGGAAGGTAGTCATCATCTTTCTTTCTGAGTCAAAAGGTATTTCTCCTATTCTAGGATATGCTTCATTCATATCCTTTTTAAACATCTTCCCCTTATAACCAAGAGTTATTAAGGCCCCTTCAGTGGGATCACCAATCACCTTAAAGAGTCCACTAGCTTTACTGATATCTGCATCATTTGCCAATACCCCTATAGATAACAATTTCTTTAAATCTTTTATATGGTTAACCTCTATTTTCCTTCCAGCTAGATAAAATTCTCCTGATGGATTATAGCCAACACCACTTACATCATATATTCTATTGCCCGCAAAGATTCTAGTAACTGTCATTTCGTTTTGAGTTAACGTACCCGTTTTATCTGAACATATAACGGTTATACTTCCAAGGGTTTCAACTGCTGAAAGTTTTTTTACTATGGCATTTCTTTTAACCATTTTGTTCATTCCCAAAGCTAATACTATAGTAACAATGGCAGGTAATCCTTCCGGGATAGCTGCAACTGCTAAACTAACGGCAACCATAAACATTTCCATTATCCTTCTCCCTCGGAATATGCCTAGCATAAATACAATTATGCATACTATTATGGTAATAACACCTAAATATTTTCCTAGTTCATCTAATTTTTTCTGCAGAGGAGTTAATTCTTCATCATAGGATTGTATCTCCTTTGCAATCTTCCCAATTTCAGTATTATGGCCTGTTTCAACTACTATGCCTTTCCCTCTTCCATAGGTTATAACTGTGCTCATATATGCCATATTTTCTCTATCCCCTAAGGGTATATCATCTTCATAAACCTTATGGCTATTTTTCTCTACAGGAATAGATTCACCGGTTAAGGATGCTTCATCTATCTTTAAATTGCTGCTCTCCATTAATCTTATGTCGGCAGGAACAATATCCCCTGCTTCAAGTATGACTAAATCCCCTGGAACCAAATTAGATGTAGCAATCACATCTAAATGTCCATTTCTAATAACCTTTGCAGTAGGAGAGGACATCTCTCGAAGAGCTTCTAGAGCTTTTTCGGCTTTACCCTCTTGGTAGATTCCCAGCATAGCATTGATTAAAACAATAGCCAGTATGACTATGGAATCCCTAGTTTCACCAATAGATATAGAAAATAGTGCTGCTACAATTAAAATAAGTACTAGAAAATCTGAAAATTGATTGATTAGTTTAGAAAAAAAGCTTTCTTTAGGTTTTTCCATAAATTCATTGGTTCCATATTTCTCTAATCTCTTCTCGACCTCTAAATCTGTTAAACCTTTTTCCATATTGGTCCCTAGCTTTTTTATTATTTCTTCTTTTTCTTGTTTATACCAGTTCATCATCTTCCCTCTCTTCCATAAATTTTAATACGCCTGTCCTTATATCTATATAGTTTGTCCCTATAAATTATGCCTGCTTTTTGATTTTTTATATTCTGTAAACTACCTTAAAAGTAAAAACCCGCTTATTTTACAAAGCGGGTAAGTTTTCTTAAAATCTTATTATTAATCCTTAGATTTTTTTCTAGTTAAAGACAGTCCACCGAATCCACTTATTATTGCAATATAAAATCCAAAATCGTACCACCAACCCGTATTTATCGGTTCATATACTCTTATTTGGGGGTTAAATATAGCTCTAATAAGTGAAAGGGGCGCAATCCATCCATGCCATATGCCTGATAAAAATCCTGCTGGAGCCTGATGGGTGTATTTGCCACTTCCAGGCATACAGCCAGTAAGTAAGATTGAAGTTGTCAGAATAAAAATAGATAGTAAAAGATGCTTTTTCTTCATACAATCCCCCTTTTCATATCTACCAATATTATAACATCTATATTCATTTAATTTATATATCTATGCCATATTCCCTCATCTTATTATATAAGGTCTGCCTTCTAATCCCTAATATTTCTGCTGCCCTGCTCTTATTACCTTTGACATCATAAAGGGTATATAAAATAAGCAATTTCTCATATTCCTTTAAACTTATCTTTGTTCTTTCCCTCATCTCTGGGAAGCTATTATCTATTTTCACCTCTATCGGCAGATGATTGATAGTTAGAATCTGCTCATTCTTCTTAGCTAATATCACCGACCTTTCAATTACATTTTTAAGCTCCCTTACGTTCCCCTTCCATTGGTGATTTAGAAGTATGTGCATGGTTTCTAAATCTATCTTTTTTAAACTCTTATTATAATAGTTGGCAAATTCCCTAAGAAAAACATTGGATAAGGCTATAATATCCTCTTTTCTTTCCCTTAGAGGAGGAATTTCTATCTTTATTACGTTTACCCTGTAGTATAGGTCTTCTCTGAAGTTCCCCTTTTCCAATTCCTCCAGTAAATCCTTATTGGTTGCTACAATAACCCTTACATCTAAATCGATACTGTCTAAAGATCCTATTCTTTCAAACTGTCTTTCTTGCAACACCCTCAAGAACTTAACCTGCATTTTTAATGGTAATTCTCCTATTTCATCTAGAAAAACTGTACCTCCTTGGGCCTGTTCAAATTTGCCTATTTTCCTATAACTTGCTCCTGTAAAAGCACCTTTTTCGTGGCCAAAGAGCTCACTTTCAATTAAGTTTTCAGGGATTGCAGCACAGTTTATTACAACAAACCTCTTATCTCTTCTATGGCTTTTTCTATGTATAAGCTTAGCTATTACCTCTTTACCAACCCCTGTCTCCCCCATAAGTAGCACTGTTGCATCGGTTTTAGAAATATTTTCAACCATAGATACTATAGCTTTCATCTTTTGGCTGCTATAGACCATACCTTCATTTTCATTATAATCTATATTATAGTTGACCATATCTTCATTTCTTTTTCCCATAATAAAATCCCCTTTTCAAAAATCCTTAAATTCCTTATATTACATCCTAATTATCTCACCAGGTAATTTACCAGTGTGAGTTTCCCCTTCTAGTACTATTTCTCCATTAACTATAACGTATTTTATTCCATCAGAGTATTGGTGTGGATTATCAAAAGTGGATTTGTCTATAATAGTATCTTTGTCAAATATAGTAATATCCGCTTTATACCCTATATCCAAGAGACCTCTATTCCTTAAGTTCATCTTCATGGCAGGTAATAATGTCATTTTATGTATGGCATCTTCTAAAGCTAATATTTTTTTCTCCCTTACATATCTACCTAATATCCTTGGAAAAGCACCATAATATCTTGGATGGACCTTTATATCCTTATAATCGCCATAAGGTGAAACTGCTAAACCATCAGTGCAAAAGATCGCCATAGACTGCTTCATCACTTCTATTAAATCTGATTCTAACATTGCAAAGAATATAATTTTTATTACTCCTTCTTCAGCTATTAACAGCCTTATTGCAGCTTCTTGAGGAGTTAGATCCATATCCTCAGCAATTTCTTCCATATTCATTCCTTCATATTTCTTGTTTTCTGCTCTTTTCATGGAAACTATTCTTATCATATTCCAAGAAGAACCTAACATAGGATTTCCCCAGTCGCTATTTGGATCTATCATTTCCGTAATTATTTTCTTTCGTATTACATCCTTCTTTAAATAATTCACCATATTTTCTGGACTTAGCTCCCTAATCCAAGTAGGTAGAACATCGGCTAAAACGCTTTCATAAGCAGTATATGGATATACATCGTAATGTACATCCAAACCTTCATGCCTTGCTTTATTAATAATTTCTATTGCCTCTTTCACCTTCCCCCAATTTTGAGGATGAGCAGCTTTTAGATGGGATATCTGAAGCTTAACTCCAGACCTTCTAGTTATATCCAATGCCTCGTTTATGGATTCAAATAGATAATTTCCCTCTTCTCTCATATGTACTGCAAGTATCCCATCATGCTTTTTTACCACTTTAGCCATTTCTGCCAATTCTTCAATGGTTGCTAGGGAATCTGGACTATTATCTAATCCAAGGGATAATCCAAAGGCTCCCTTATTCATTTCCTCTTCAAGTAGAAATATCATCTTATCCATTTCGTATTTAGTTGGAATTCTCTTTTCAAATCCCATTACGGCAACTCGAATACTTCCATAACCTACTAAGGCAGCTATATTTACAGCAATGCCCTTTTTTTCTAACAAATTAATGAATTCCATATTGCTATTCCATCCCCAATAGTTAGGTTCATTCTTATTTAGAACATAGGAGCTTGTATACTGTTTTAAATCCTTTAATCGTTCCCTATTAATGGGGCCTAAAGTCCTCCCTCCTTGTCCTACTAATTCTGTGGTTATACCTTGGTATATTTTACTTTCAGCTCTGGGATTAGCATAAAGGGAAAAATCAGAGTGGGAGTCTATATCTATAAAGCCAGGACTTACAACATAGCCTTTTGCATCTATAACCTTTAAGGCTTCTGAATCCATGCTTGTTGCTATCTCTTTTATGTAACCATCTTTAATGCCTATATCAGCCATATATGCCCCTTTACCTGAACCATCTATGATTTCACCATTTTTTATAATTAAATCATACATAGGCCTTCTCCTCTCCATATAGCAAACTTTATCAATGATATTTTACCATAGGGATTAAAAGCCTGCAATTTGCTGAAAATTTATATTAATTCTATATGTAAAATAAATGGACAGTTTTATTCCTTTTTGAAATTTTATAATGTATACTTTTTTTACAAATATTAAAATACTTTTTAAGATAAAAAATCATTTATTTTAATTTTCATATTTTTCATATAATTCAAATCCTTAAATTCAAAAGCTCACAGCCATAAAATTTTATAAAAATTTGGTTTTTTAGTAAACTGGAACACTAATTGCATCATCATACTTATAAAAAAAATTTTAATCATTTCAGGAGGTGATTATAGGGGTAGGGATATTGGATACAGGTCTTATAATCAATATTTACTAAAAATTAAAGGGAGGTTTTAAGATGGTTGATAAGACAAGGGTAACTAATAGGACTTTTAAAATCCCTCACACTTATGTTTTAATATCCTGCATTATCATTATTGCAGCACTCTTAACCTATATAGTACCCGCAGGGGAATACGCAAGAATTGAAGACCCTAATACAGGTAGAACTGTAGTAGATCCCAATTCCTTTACAAAAGTAGAAGGAAATCCAGTAAACCCATTTGAGGTATTGACAGCCGTTCCAAGGGGAATGATGGCTGCAGCCCAAATAACCTTTTTCATATTTATAGTAGCGGGTTCATTCCAAATTATTACGTCTACTGGCGCCATCGAAGCAGGAATCTATAAAGTTGCTAGTCTGTTAAGAGGAAAAGAGCAACTATTAATCCCCATCTTTATGTTCATATTCTCATTAACTGGAGCTTTTTTAGGATTTGCAGAAGAAAACATAGTATTCATTCCTGTAGCCATATCTTTAGCAAGGGCCTTAGGCTATGATGCTATAGTAGGAATGTCTCTTGTAACTCTAGGTGGTGCAGTAGGATTTAATTCAGGAATCATGAATCCTTTTACAGTAGGAATAGCTCAAGGAATAGCAGAATTACCATTGTTTTCAGGCATAGGCTTAAGAATAATAATCTGGATAGTATTTCTTAGCGTATCCGTTTATTATGTTATGAGATATGCAAAAAAGATTAAGGATAGACCCGAATTAAGCCTTATAGCGGATGTAGAGTTAGAGGAAAGAAAAAACAAAACTGTAGATTTAACTGAAGAAAAAACATTATCGCCTTCCCATTATCTAGTGTTTTTAACATTGGCTGCTGGACTTGCAATAATTGTATATGGAGTTTATGAGTTTGGCTGGTATATAAATGAAATTGCTGCAGTATTTTTAGGAATGGGGTTAATAAGTGGTGCTATAGGAAGAATTAATCCAAATCAAATGGCTCAGGAGTTCATAAATGGGGCTAGGGGTATTATATTTGGAGCCTTGGTTGTAGGAATAGCAAGAACAATTCTGATAGTATTACAAGACGGAATAATATTAGATTCCATCATATATGGCTTAGCAAGCGTGATTAGTGGATTGCCTAAAACCTTATCTGCTGTTGGAATGTTTATAGTGCAAAGCCTAATTAACTTTGTCATTCCATCCGGAAGCGGTCAAGCTGCAACAACTATGCCCATTATGGTACCATTAGCAGATATATTAGGCCTTACTAGACAAACTGCAGTACTAGCATTCCACTTTGGTGATGGTTTCTCAAATACCTTTACCCCAACTGCATCTACCTTGATGGCCTCTCTTTCAATAGCTAAAATATCCTATGACAAATGGCTTAAATATTACGGAAAGCTATTCTTAATATGGACATTAATGGGTGCCGTCTTCATGGTTATTGCTGTTATAATCAATTACGGACCATTCTAAATAACTAAAATAGACAAAAGAGGTGTGCTATGAATCGAAATGATATCTTAAAGGACTTTATAATAATCGATGGACATACAGACATACCCAGAGATGTGTATTTAAGAGAAGCTAAAGGGGAAGAAAATCCCTTCTTAAATAACCATTATTACCAGTTAAAAAATTCGGGAGTAAATATAGTATTTGCCAATATATTTACTAAAGGTACTAAGGAAAACTCTCTAATTGAAGGGCTATTGGAATTTGAAAAAATTCTAAGAATCGCCGAAGAAAATGAAGATGTCGTAATAATCAAAACCCTAGAAGATTTAGATTATGTTTTAAAAAATAAAAAACTTGGAATGGTACTTTCCTTGGAAGGTTTCGAACCCTTATATGGTCATTTAGAGCTATTGGATTTATATTATAGATTCGGCATAAGAGCCGGAATGCTAACCTGGAATCTAAAAAATCCTTTTGCTCACGGAAATGACGAAAAAACTGGTGGCCTTACCAAGCTGGGATTTATGGCAATTAAAAGGATGAATGAGTTAGGGATAATAGTAGATGTATCCCATTTAAATGAGGAAGGATTTTGGGATATTATTAAAGCTAATAAAAAGCTTACCATTGCATCCCATTCCAATGCTAGGGCTCTATTTAACCATCCAAGAAACTTAACCGACGAGCAAATAAAGGCAATAGCTCATAGCGGCGGGGTAGTTGGGATTAATTCATATTTTTCAAAAGTAGATGAAGAAAATCCTGGCAAAGTTAGAACTAGAGACGATGAAACTGAAACAATCCATGATGTAGTAAAACATATAGAATATATGGTGGAACTTGTTGGATATGATCATGTAGCCTTGGGTTTTGACTTTAACATGTATCTGGGAGACTTCGGAGTTAAGGGGCTGGAAAGCGCCGAACAAATACCAGATTTAATTAAACTACTATTGGAAAGAGGCCATTCCGCTGAAAATGTAAAAAAAGTCACTGGAGAAAATTGGGTGAGAATATTAAAGAAAACTCTAAAATAAAGCCATAGGATTAATTAATCCTATGGCTTTATTTTAGATAAATTATACTTCAATACCCTTTCTTGCTTCTACCCCTTTATTATAATAATGTTTAACCTCCTTCATCTCTGTCACCAAATCTGCTATCTGGATTATCCTTTCATCTGCATACCTACCAGTTATTATAAGTTCTACATGGTCCGCTTTTGCTTTAATGGCCTCTAAGGCTTCCTCTATTGTAAATAACTTGTAATATAGGGCGATATTCAACTCATCAAGAATAACTATATCAAAATTTCCTTCCCTTAATATATTCTTACACCTATTAAGTCCAGCTTTTGCTAAGCTAATATCTTCATCCTCTGGGTCCTTATATATGAAACAATCTCTTCCAAATTGCTCTATGGCTAAATTAGGCAAATAATCTACACTTTTAAGCTCACTATATTCCATCCCCTTTATAAATTGTACTATGAATACCCTTTTGCCAGCGCATATAGCCCTTAAGGCTAACCCTAATGCAGCGGTAGTTTTTCCCTTTCCATTTCCAGTGTATACGTGTATGTATCCTTTCTCCATTTCCACTCCTCCTTGAAATTAGTATTCTTATTATACCATATAGAATTGAATGTTTTGATTTGACTTTCAACATATGTTAGTAAATAATTTTGATAATTCAGAAAGTAGTGCTATAATAAAATAAAAGTTCACAGATCGAATTGGGGGGATTGATATGAAGGTTAGATATGTAAAGGTAAATCCTGTAGAAAACATGACCATATTTGTCTTAGATCCAGTTCCAAGAAAGTTTCATATGGAAATTTCCAATAAGCTTATGAATTATAATAACATCCATGGAGAACAGGTAGGATTTATAGAGAAGGAAGAAGGTTTTATAAAGCTTCAGATGATGGGTGGAGAGTTTTGTGGAAATGCTTCCAGATCTTTAGCGGCTTTTATGGTCTACAGTCGCTACCCAAACCTAAGAAAGTTGGGTAATAAATATGAAGTTACCTTAAAAACATCAGGTATAGAAGGCTTAATTACATGTAAGGTTACTCCTACAGAAAAGGAAAATGTCTTCTTTTCGGAAATCGACATGCCCCTACCCATATCGGTTAAAGAATGCTGTTTCAAAGAAGATGATAATATGGTAAATTCTATAAGGGTAAACTTACCAGGTATAACCCATTTCATAGTAGATATCCATGAGGTAAAAAATAAAGATGAATTTTTCAAAATAGTTAAGAAGAAAATGGATAAGGAAGAATACCATGCCTTTGGAATTATGTATTATGATAGAAAAAACAATTTCTTAACTCCACTAGTATATGTAAAAGGGACCGATAGCCTTTATTGGGAAAGAAGCTGCGCCTCTGGAACTGCTTCATTGGGGGCAGCATTGGCTTATGAGAACAAAACATCTATATCGAAAAATATCCAACAGCCAGGTGGAAAGCTAGAGGTTTCTGCTTATTTGAAATCTAACGATATAGATTCTATTAAACTTAATGGATTAGTTGAAATAGTATCAGAAGGAATAGTGTATTTATAATTATCAAACACCTAGATATAAGGAGCTCCTTATATCTAGGGTGTTTGATGTAAAAATCAATTTACAAGATCATTGCTGCTAATACTCCAAATATTATCAAAGGTATATTAAAGTGGATAAAGGTTGGAACACAGGTATCCCATATATGATCATGTTGCCCATCTGCATTTAGACCAGAGGTAGGTCCTAATGTACTATCAGAGGCAGGTGAGCCTGCATCTCCTAGAGCACCAGCAACACCTACAAGGGCTATAGTTGCTGCAGGGCTAAATCCTAATTGTATACATAGTGGTACATAGAATGTGGCAATAATAGGAACTGTACCAAAGGAAGTACCTATACCCATCGTTACTAAAAGTCCTATTAATAGCATCAAAATTGCACCCAATAACTTGCTGCCACCTATTAATTCTACTGAACTATTTACTAAAGCTTCTATAGCTCCCGTTTCTCTTAATACATTACCATATCCAGATGCAACCAGCATTACAAAAGCAATAAAGCCCATCATTCCAATACCGCCATCCATTAGGCTATCAATTTCTTTGAACTTAAAGGAACCAAATAAGAGCATCACTAACAAGGCAGTTAATATTCCTAAAGCCAAAGAACCTGATAATAATTGGACTGCAAAAGCTATTATAGCACCTATCAACACTCCTACTTCTTCCTTGCTCATATTTGAATTTTCTAATTCACCGGTTGCTGCTGTTTCGCTTACAGTAATATCTTCATACTCTCTTGCTTTCCTATAGCTTATAAAAACAGCTAGTAATAAGCCTATAATCATGCCTATCCCAGGTAATAACATTGACTTCCAAACCATTTGAGTAGCTACTGTCATACCATTATCAATTAGGGAGTCTCTTATTATATTATGGAAAATTAAACCGAATCCGACTGGTAGCATTACATAAGGAGCCTTTAATCCAAAGGTTAAAGCACATGCAACAGCTCGCCTATCAATCTTTAACCTATTCATTACTCCAAGAAGTGGTGGGATTAAAATGGGTATGAATGCAATATGAACTGGAATTAAGTTTTGTGAAAAGCATGAAATAAAAGCTATTATCAATACGAACAGTACTCTTCTATCTTTTAAGCTTTTGGTTAACTTTACTACTAGTCTATTGGCAATGCCGCTTCTATTAATGGCCACAGCCAAAGCTCCTAGTAGAATGTAGCTAAGAGCAGTTTCAGAATTTCCGCCCATTCCAGCAATTAGTAGTGACATGGTTTCAGTCATGCTTATACCTGAAAGAACACCGGCAACAAGGGCAGAAATAATTAAAGCTATGATGACATTTAACTTTAATAGACATAAAACTGTCATCACAAGGACCGATACAACAACAGGCATACAATTCACCTCACTCTACTTATTTTACATAGTGAATTTAGTAGATATTAAAACTAAATCTTATAACCCCTCCCTTCTCTATATAAATTATCAGGTACAGCAGGGCTGTACCTGCTGTAAACCATTAAAATATTATTTGGCCTGCTGCATCTTCTACGACCTTGATTATACTTTCATCTGTTATAATGTCCTCACACCTATTGATATCTTCATAAAGGGGTCTGTCATCTTCTAGTTTTTCCACATGTTGTCTTACCAAATCATATGCTGGTTTCGTACCTATTCCTAAACCTTTATTACCTCTCAAATCTATGGCCTGACAAGCTGCCATTATTTCCATAGCCAGTACTCTTCGTACATTTTTCATTATCTCCCTAGCTTTCCTTGCAGCAATTGTTCCCATGGAGACATGGTCTTCCTGATTAGCTGATGAAGGGATGGAATCCACACTTGCTGGGTGAGCTAATACTTTATTTTCAGAAACAAGGGCTGCTGCAGAATATTGAACTATCATAAATCCTGAATTCAATCCTCCCTTTTCCACCAAAAATGCTGGAAGACCGCTTAAGGCAGGATTTACTAACCTTTCTAGACGCCTCTCGGAAATGTTGGCTATTTCAGCTAGTGCTATTCCTAAAAAGTCAAATACCAATGCCATAGGTTGACCATGGAAGTTACCTCCTGAAATGCCCTCCTTAGTTTCACCAAATACCAATGGGTTATCCGTAACGGAATTTATCTCTATTTCTACTTTTTCTTTAATATAGTTGATAGCATCCTTGCTTGCACCATGAACTTGGGGTACACACCTTAAAGCATAGGCATCTTGAACCCGAATTTCACCCTGTTTTGTAGTCATTTTGCTATCCTTTAATAGTTGCAATAATATCTTAGCTGTATCAATCTGTCCTTTATGAGGTCTTAATTCATGGATCCTATTATCAAGGGCATTAACTACTCCATTATTTGCTTCAAAGCTTAATGCAGCAGCTATATCGGCAACCTTCAATAAATTTAAAGCATCATATACAGTTAGGGCTCCAACTGAGGTCATGGCCTGGGTTCCATTTATAAGGGCAAGACCTTCCTTTGATGTCAATTCTATAATATCTATGCCTGCTTTATCCATTGCTTCCTTGCCAGGCATTATCTTGCCTTCATATTCTGCCATTCCTAATCCCAGCATGGGTAATACCATATGGGATAAAGGTGCTAAATCGCCACTTGAACCTAGTGAACCCTTTTCTGGGATAATAGGATGAACTCTTTTATTAAGCATATCTATAAGGGTCTGTATTGTTTCTATTCTAACACCAGAATAGCCTTTTGCCAAGCTATTTATTCTTAAAAGCATGATACCTCTAACTATTTCTGTGTTGAAAGGTTCTCCTGCTCCTACGGCATGAGATACGATTAAATTTTCTTGAAGAAGTTTAGTTTCTTCCTTTGATATGGTAACATCACTAAATTTTCCAAAACCAGTAGTAATACCATATACTACCTCTTCATTTTCCACAAACTCATCGACAGTTTGCCTAGATTTAATAATATTTTTCTTGGCTTCTTCTGAAAGTTCAACTTCCTTAAATTCTCTGCAAACGGCTACAAGGTCTTCTAAGGTCAAAGAATTTCCAGTAATAATAACTTTGCTCATTTTTTCGCCTCCTCATAGTAAATCTATCCATGATTCCTTATTTCTCAGAATAATTTTCTGACAATTGCCAATATAGTGACAATGCAAATTATATACCAACTATTAATTGGCTTAAATGGTAGCTTTAGAAGGTTAATCGTTATTTTAATCCCATGAGAGTGTTTGATTATAAATCACTTCGTTTGATTCAGTAAAATATCAAAAAATATACCGACTTTAGTCCTATTTGATGTGTTGCATTTTCAATCGTTACGATTGAAAATACAACACATTATCAAGCCTAATTTTCAAAAGCCAGCTTTCCTGCTTTTATAACCTTAGCGGTGTGATTGATTCCAAAGTGGTAGATTATATACTCTAAATTTGGAGCATCGAATAGTACTATATCAGCTTTTTTACCTACTTCAATGGATCCGATTTCATCAGCCAGATCTAATCCAGCTGCTCCATTTATAGTTACAGCCGTTAATACCTCTTCCGGGGTCATTCTAAATATTAATGAGGCAAAACTCATTACAAGCTGTAAATTTTCTGTAGGGCAGCTTCCTGGGTTATAGTCTGTGGATAAGGCTACCGGTACCCCTTTTTCTATCATAGTTCTTGCCTTAGCATACTTGCCAGATTGAAGATTAAAAGAAGTTGCTGGTAGTAAATTAGCCACTACTCCTTTTTCTGCCATCATCTCTATCCCTTTTTCACTAGCAGCTACCAAGTGATCGGCTGAAATACAGCCTACTTCTGCTGCTAATTCTGCCCCCCCTAAGGGTTCAATTTCATCTGCATGGATTTTAGGCAGTAAACCATGTTTCAATCCTGCTTCTAAAATTTCTTTAGATTCTTCTATTGAGAATACTCCTTTTTCACAAAAGACATCGTTGAACTTGGCTAGTTTTCTTTCCGCTACCTGTGGAATCATCTCATTTATTATCATCTGGATAAACTTTTCTGGTTCATCTTTATATTTAGGCGGGATAGCGTGGGCACCCATAAAAGTGGAAACTATATCCACAGGGTGGTCTTCGTTTAATTTTTTAGCTACTTCCAATTGCTTTATTTCGGTTTCAAAATCGTCTAATCCATAACCACTTTTAGCCTCTACAGTTGTAACTCCAAAGGATAGCATAATATCTAGGCTCTTTTTGGCTTTATTATAAAGTTCATCAAAGCTAGCATTCTTAGTGGCATTAACTGTGCTATGGATGCCTCCACCTGCTTCAAGTATATCTAAGTATTTTACTCCTTTTAGTTTCATAGCTAGTTCATTCTCACGGGATCCCCCGTGGACCAGGTGGGTGTGGGAGTCCACCAGTCCCGGAGTTGCAGTCTTTCCTCTTCCATCTATAACAAGGGTGTTATGGTCTATTTCTATATCAGCTGGTAAGTCTCCTTCTCCCACATAAATTATCCGGTCTTTCTCTATTGCTAGAGTTCCGTTTTCTATTAGGCCTACCTCTTTCATCTCCTCTTTTACCCTTGCTCTGTTTGCCCCTTTTAGGGTATACAGTTTATCTATATTTTTTATAACAATATCGGCTTTCATATTATCACCTATTCGAATATCTTCTTTTCAAGTATCTGGTCCGAGCTGAAATCTTCTAATCTTAAATAGTATTCTGCTACATCTACCAAGGCCTGCATAGGCACAAGCCCTATTATTTCACTTCCTATAACATTTACTCCATATCGCCTAGCTTCTCTTTCTATTGTATCGAATACTCTAAATAGGGAGGTCTTAGTGTAATCTACCATGTTCATAGATACTTGGACTATACCTCTTTCCTTAATCTCAAGGCCAATAGCTTTACAATAGGTGAATCCTCCAGTCCTAGCCCTTACCACTTTAGCTATTTTTTTAGCTATTTCTACATTATCTGTTCCTAAGTTTACATTGAAGGCAATTAGTGGAGGTCTTGTTCCTACTGCTGTAACGCCTGCTTTGACATTTAATTCTGCTGGACCATAATCTGGTTTCCACTCTTCTTCTTTTAATTTCTCCTTCATTCCTTCGTATTGGCCCCGTCTTATGTCTGCAAGGTTTTCCCTATGTTTTGCTGTGGCAGATTGTTCGTATAAGAATACTGGTATATTCAGTTTTTCCCCTATTCTCTTACCCAATTGCTTGGAATACTCTATACATTCTTCTACCGTTACATCAGATATTGGTATTAAAGGTATAACATCTGTTGCTCCCATTCTAGGATGCCCTCCAGTATGTTTTGACATATCTATTAGTTCAGCTGCTACTTTAGTTGAATTGAAGGCTGCTTCCACAACCTTTTCTGGTTCTCCTACAAAGGTTACTACGCTTCTATTATGATCTTTATCCATTGAGTAATCCAATAATTTTACTCCTTCTACTTTCCTAATTTCATCTACTATTTTTTCTACTACTTCCTTGTTTCTACCTTCACTAAAATTTGGTACACATTGAACTAATCTTGCCATCAATATCCCCTTTCCTTATCTGTTTTCATATTTTTCATCTACTAACCTCTTAACCAGCTCATCATCAGCTATATATGGAATGGTTATATGATCTGTATCCTTAAACTGCTTATTGTATTCTATTACAGTTTCTATTGAGTTTTCATTTCTTGCCCAGGACCTTCTTGCAACACCAACCATTACATCCCAAGGCATAGCAGTCTTTAATATGTTATCTACTCTCTCACTTCCATCTAATACCATTCCAAATCCACCATTTATCGATTTACCTATTCCTACTCCTCCACCATTGTGAAGGGCAACTAAGCTCATGCCTCTAGCTGCATTACCTGCAAAACAGTGGGTTGCCATATCGGCCATTATATTGCTTCCATCATAGATGTTGGCTGTCTCCCTAAAGGGTGAATCGGTTCCTCCTGTATCATGGTGGTCTCTTCCCAACATTACAGGACCTATTTCACCATTTCTAACCATCTCATTGAATTTTAGTGCAATTTTCAGTCTTCCTAATGCATCTTGATAAAGTATTCTTGCTTGGGTTCCAACTACTAGCTTATTTTCCTCTGCATCTCTAATCCATATCCAATTGTCCCTATCTTGAAATCTTCTCTCTGGGTCTATGCATTCCATGGCTGCCTTGTCAGTCTTAATTAAATCTTCTTTTTTGCCACTTAAGCATACCCACCTAAAAGGTCCATAACCATAATCGAATAGCATTGGTCCCATTATATCTTCTACATAGGATGGGAATATAAATCCTTCGCTTTCATCTTTTCCGTTCTTAGCTATTTCCTTCGCTCCTGCATCGAATACCGCTTTCATGAAGCTGTTACCATAATCGAAGAAATAGGTTCCTCTGTCTACCAATTCCTTAATCAATCCAAAATGCTTGACTAATGATTTATCTACCAATTCCTTGAATTTTTCTTTATTATTATTTAACATTTCAGTTCTTTCTTCGAAAGTTAGCCCTTGTGGACAATATCCTCCATCATAGGGTGCATGACATGAAGTCTGGTCTGATAGTAGGTCTATCTTTACATTGTTATTGACTGCATATTCTAGTAAATCCACTATATTTCCATGGTATGCTATTGCTATGCTTTCCTTTTTATCCATATATTCTTTTGCTAAATTGAAGGCCTTTTCGATATCGTCTACTGAAACGTCTATCCAGCCCTGGTCTAGTCTAGTTTGTATTCTAGAATAGTCTACTTCTGCTATTATGGCAACCCCTTTAGCTATCTTTGTTGCTTTTCCTTGAGCTCCGCTCATACCACCTAAACCTGAGCTTACAAATAGATGGCCTCTTAGGTCCTCTTTTATTCCTAATTCTTTTCTTCCAGCATTTAGAATGGTGTTATATGTTCCATGGACGATTCCTTGAGGTCCAATGTACATCCAACCTCCTGCAGTCATCTGTCCATAGTTGGCTACTCCCATGGCTTGAGCCTTATTCCAGTGGTCTTGGTCATCAAACATTCCTACCATTAAGGCGTTAGTTATTATTACCCTTGGACTATTAGGTGTAGAATTAAATAATCCTAATGGATGCCCTGATGCAACTACTAGGGTTTGGTTTTCAGTTAGCTCCTCTAAATACCGTTTAATAAGCTGATATTGCATCCAGTTTTGGCATACCTGCCCTGTTTCCCCATAGGTTACCAACTCATATGGATAAAGGGCTACTTCAAAATCTAGATTGTTGTCTATCATAACCTGAAAAGCTTTTCCTTCTATGCATTTTCCTTTATATTCATCAATAGGTTTTCCATAGATTCTACCTTCAGGTCTAAATCTATAGCCATAAATTCTACCATAGGTTAACAGTTCATCTAAAAATTCCGGGGCCAATTCTTCATGCCATTTTTCTGGAACATATCTTAAGGCATTCTTTAAAGCGATTTCGGTCTCCTTTTTGGATAGAGTGAACTCCCTTTTTGGAGCCCTTCTAATTCCTTCTTGGAATTTAGGCATAGGGGGTAATTCATCAAATATTTCATCCAGTTTAATGGTCATGGCTTCAGAAATCATTTTATTGTCAATCATTCTATTACCTCCTGTCTTTAATCATTAAGAATATTTTATTAATGGCTTCTAATTAATATAAATGCAATTTCTATGCCAGCTTAATGCAAGTTGAAAAGCCCATATTTAACACATTTAATATCAACTTATTCATTTAATTGTTAAAAAAGTGTTTGAAAATAAAACATATTATATAAATTACAGCTTGATTTGCAGTTTATTTTCAAGCACTATGTTTTATTTTCAAACACTTATCCTTCTAAACTTTTCTTTCTCTTTATACCCAGTTTTCTCATCCTATATATTAAACTCTGCCTTGTAATTCCTAATTCCTTAGCGCTCCTTGTTACATTCCATAAATTATTATCTAAAGCTTCTAGGATCAATTTTTTCTCTATACGGTCAAGTTTTTCATCCAATGTTGAATTTGAACTATCTTTAAGTTCGTAATAATTTCCACGATTGGCCTTCATCATATCTATTAAATATTTAGGGGCATTTCTAGCCCTTAAATATCGATCGTTCTCGTTGGTTCTAATCATTATACTTTCAACAAAGTGTTCTAGCTCCCTTACATTTCCTGGCCAACTGTAATTTGCCATAAGCCTTTTTAACTTATCCGTAATATGGGATACATTTTTGTTTAATACTAGATTGTTTTTCTTGATAAAATATTGGGCTAGTTCAAACATATCGTTTTCCCTTTCTATAAGGAGGGGGATATATAAGGAGTATCCGGCTATTCTATAATATAGGTCCTGCCTTAGTTGTTCTTTTTGAATTAATTCAAACGGATCCTCATTTACAGCGCTGATTATTCTGCATCTAACTGGATAATTCTCACTTCCTCCAATCCTTCTTACGGTCTTTTCCTGTAAAGCCCTTAATAATTTTGCTTGCATATTTACAGGCATATTGTGTATCTCGTCTAAAAATAAAGTACCACAGCCTGCCTCTTCAATTAATCCAGGTGAATCCACAGCTCCGGTATAAGCTCCTTTAACCGTTCCAAATAGGGTGCTTTCTAGGAGATTTTCTGGAATTGATGCACAGTTTATTGCCACAAAGGGTTCAGAACTCCTATTGCCATAGTTATGGATGCTTTGAGCAAAAACTTCCTTTCCCGTTCCAGTATCCCCTACTAATAAAATGGTATTGTCCAACCAAGCAACTGCTTGGGCTTCTTCTATTAGTTTTTTCATCACCTTGCTAGAGCCTATGATATCTGCAAAAGTAAATTTTGTACCATTAGAATTGACCTGGTCAGGTTTTAGGGCCTTTTGTTTGAATAGTTCATTTTTCATCTCAGTTATTTCTGATAAGAGAAACTGTAACCTTGTTTCATTTTTACTTACCGAATAAACTCCGATTATCTCTCCATCAACTTCTATTGGGAAGGTGCTATATAGCTTATAAACAGGCCTGTCGTCATTATAAGCATGGGCTTTATATCTTTTGACTATAGCTTGTCCGCTTTTTAAGACTCTCATATGTTCCGATTTATCCTTGTCATAATATTCATAGGCCTCCCATATATATTTTCCAATCATATCGGAAGCCTTCCTCTTCTCCAATTCTTCCATGGCTTTGTTGTAGATAAGAATTTTTCCATTTTTATCCGTTAAAATTACTCCCTCATCAAGATTTTGGATAATCCTTTCTAAACAGATAAGCATCATATCATATTCCTTATAAGCCGTCCTTTTATCTGATACCATATAATCAGATAATCTAGTATCCATATTTGTCCCTCCCAATACTAGACTATATCAAAACAATAAGGATAGAACCCTGTATAAGTCTAATATGACCCCATATAAAGCCTTCCTTCTTATCCTATTTAGCTTTAATATCTAATACTAATGTATAAAAAACCTTATATTCTAATAAGCTTCTTGTTTGTTAACACTTTTTATATCGTTTATGTTTATTCTATTATACATGATAAAGAAAAACAAGAATTATCTACTAAATATAAAGCCCACATAAAAAGCGGTTTAAAATCGCATTCCACTATTTTCTCAATGAGTAATTCCTATCTCTTATACCCTTAGGCTTCTTACCATAAAGTTTCTGAACTTGTCAACATCCAATTTAGTCAACACCTTGCAATTTGATTTATAATTCTTCCTATAATCTGCATAGCTCATACCTCGAGTAATACCATCTCGGGTATCGATTTGGATATATAGGTCTTTATATTCAAATATTTCTGGATTGCTAATAGCCAAGATGGCGCAAGGGTCGTGTATTGCAGCATCTTTGGAAATGTAGCCACTAGTCATCTGAACTGCTATATCGGCTAATCTAGTTTTAATGGCCTTCATCTCTTTCAATTCCTCTTCTGTTAATGTAGCATTATTAGTTAGATTAAGGCCAGCCATTATCAAAGGAACCCCACTGTTAAACACAATGCTTGCTGCTTCTGGGTCTGCGTAGAAGTTAAATTCGCTACAAGCTGTAATATTGCCATTATCGATAGCTCCACCCATTACACTTATTTGCTCTATTTTCTCCTTTACCTCTGGATATACTTTTAATAGCATGGCTATATTGGTTAATGGTCCTACTGCTGCAATAGAAATTTTCTCATCAGAATTAATTAATATATCTCTCATAACCGTTACAGCATTTTCTTTAGATAATTTTTTTCTTATCTCATTGGGAAATAGCTTTACACAACCACCTAATCCATCATGACCATGGATATTGGTTCCGGTTAATAAGGGTTTTACTAAGGGTTCTTCTGCCCCTTTGGCTATAATACAGTCTAAATCCAATAGTTCGGCTATTAGTAGGGCATTTCTTGTGGTATATTCGATTCTTGCATTCCCAGAAACTGTGGTAATGGCCTTTATATCGATTCCCTCTATAGAATTAGCTAGAATAATTGCAAGGGCATCGTCAACGCCAGGATCGCAGTCTATTATCAAAGGTATCTTCTTCATCACAATCACCTTTAAGCCTTATTATATTATTTTTTGTTTAAACCTTTACGAAAAATTTTTAGCAGAAGAAAAAGCTTCTTTCTCTTAAAAAAATTCCGCTCCTACACTAGGAACGGTATAAAAAGTAAACCAGTTATCGATTTTAATCTATGGCAGCACTGGTTTTTTTGCTCTTGAAATAATAGCCTACACCCCATTTAGTATGGATATATTGTAAGTTACTAGAATCATCCTCTATTTTTTCACGGAGACGTCTTATATGAACATCTACCGTTCTAAGATCTCCAAAGTATTCATAGCCCCAAATGGCCTCTAATAGCTCTTCTCTGGTAAATACTTTGCCAGGATTCGAAACCAATAGATAAAAGAGGTCAAATTCCTTTCCTGTTAGAGAAATGCTTTCATCCCCTTTAATGAGTCTTCTTCCTAGGGTGTTTATAGTAAAATTATCTACTTTGATAATTTGCTTCTCTATTTGAAAATTCTTCATATTTACTCTTCTTAGTATTGCTTTAATTTTGGCTTTTAAAACCAATATATTGATGGGTTTTGTTATATAGTCATCAGCACCATATTCTAAAGCTAGTATCTTATTTATATCCTCCTGTTTTTCTGTCAAAGCTATTATGGGTACTTGAGAATTTTCCCTTATGGTTTGGCACAAGTTCAATCCATTTCCATCGGGAAGTACTAAGTCCAGTAATACTAAACCATAATCCTTTTTCTTAATCTTATCTTTAGCTTCTCTAACAGTGTAGGCTGCATCAACAATAAAACCATCCTGTTCCAAGCTATATTTTAATCCCTTTAATAATAGTTTATCCCTGTTAATGACTATAACCCTAGTACTCATCGTTATCACTCCAAAATGGGGTTGGATTACCCTTTATTTTAGGCAAGTATCCTCTTATCTCCATCCCTTTTGGTTATTTTTATTTGATCAAAATATTCTAGCAGGGATAGTGCAACTTTCCTGTTGGTATTTAACGCATCCCTATATTGGGCTACAGTAATAGAACCTTTATCCTTTATATAATCCTTAAGCCTTTTAATTCCCTCTTTAAGGATAGTCTGATGTAAATAAACCTCTTCATTTAGTTTAACTATTTCTCCCCTACTTACTAAAAGGTTTATAATTTCCTCTACCTCATTAGGATCGGCTAGTTTTATCAATTCCTCCTTCTTAGGAGGTAAGAATCCTTCTTCTATATAGTTTTCAATAATCTTATTTTTAATGCCCACCTGATGATCATTAAGTTCTATTTTAAAACCTTTCTTGAATATTGCTTCCTTCCTCTGCTCTATCAATCCTTTTTCAACCAATAGGTCTAGAAATAGTTCTCCTACTCTATTTGGTGCCTTGTTTAATAGTCTACTTCTCATCTCTTCTTTTGGCATTCCAATTCTTAGAGGATATTTTTCATGATAAATTTCTAATTCTTCTATTATCTTTTCACTTAATTGGTTGAAATAATCTATATGGATAAGGTGTATATCTTTAGTTAGACTAAAGGATATAAGCTTTTCTGCTTTAATTAAACTATCCACATCTTCCTTTACCTTTTCCTCCAACATGGCCGTTGTGGTAGAAATTTCTTTTATAGTTGGGAAAAAACTACTCTTATCTTTTATGATTTTTTCTATAATATCTATGGTTCTTCCTTCTTCTTTTATTCTAAGCTCTTCCAAGGCTTTTTCATCAAAGGGTTGTTTTTTGGTAGGATTAGGCTCTAATACCTGCCCTCCTCCTATGGTAAACATAGGGGAGTAGAATCTAAGAATGAACCTATCTCCTCTTTTAGCTACCGTCTTTTCTTCCAGCCTTAATTGAGCATAAGCTTCTTCTCCTGGGTTTAATACCTCTTTGTCCAAGAGAACTATTCTACAAAGAACTTCTTTAGTTCCAATATATAATCTAAGCCTTGTTCTATTCTTTATGGAACGGTCAATATCCTTAATAAGCTTTACCTTAACGTCTAGCATTAGCGTATCCTGCATGGAATCCTTAGGGGCTACCACATCTCCCCTTTCAATTTCTTCCTTCTTAATTCCTGCCATGTTGATAGCCACCCTTTGGCCAGCAAAAGCTGTTTCTGTATCTTGATCATGAACCTGTAGATTCCTAATTCTAGCTATTTTTTCTCCAGAAAAGATTTGAACTTCATCTCCTACATTGAATTTTCCAGACAATAGGGTTCCCGTTACCACCGTTCCAAACCCCGATATGGTAAAAACCCTGTCTATAGGGAGTCTAGGAGTATCATCCGTTTCCCTATCCTCCAATTCTAAAGCCATTTCATCTATCAATTTAATAACTTCATCTAGGCCAGTTTTTTTAACTGAAGATACGGGAATTATTGGAACATTTTCTAAAAAGCTTCCTTTAACTTCATTTTTTACATCATCTATTACTAGTTCTAACCACTCTGAATCTACTAAATCAGATTTAGTTAATACTATTAAGCCCTTTTCTATCCCCAATAAGTCAAGTATAGCTATATGTTCCTTGGTTTGAGGCATAACCCCTTCATCGGCCGCTACCACTAATAATACTATATCCATTCCGGTGACTCCTGCCAGCATATTCTTAATGAACTTTTCATGGCCTGGTACGTCGATTATGCCTGCTCTTTTCCCGCTGGGCAAGTCGAAATAGGTAAAGCCCAGTTCAATGGAAATACCCCTTTCCTTTTCCTCCTTTAATCTATCTGTACTCCTTCCCGTTAGGGCTTCAATGAGAGTAGTCTTTCCATGGTCTATATGACCAGCGGTTCCGATTATAACATGTTTCATCTTATGCACCCTTTCAATCTATTGAATCCAAAAGATAGTCCATCTGCTACAATATTCAATTCTTCATCCCTTATAGTTCTTAAATCTATGAACAAACTTTCCTTATAAACCCTGGTTATAATTGGAATCTCATATTCCCTTAAAGCCCTTTCCAAAGCTATAATATCCTTATCTTCAAAGCTTATCTTTATGCATTTAGTAGGAATTTTTTCTAAAGGTAAAGAGCCTCCGCCTACTTCAGAATAGCTATCTACTATCTCTAATTTACAGCCTTCACTATCTATATCTATATTTTCTATAATTTTATTATATAAGCTTTTAGCTCTATTTTCCAATTCATCAATTCCCATAGAGAGCATCCTTAAAGTTGGTATTTTTTTTACCGCTTCATCCTCGTCTATATATAGTTTTAAAGTTGCTTCTAAGGCTGATAGAGTAAACTTATCCACCCTAAATGCCCTAGTAAGCGGGTTTTTCTTCATAATATCTATATATTCCTTCTTGCCCACTATGATACCCGCCTGAGGACCTCCTAATAGTTTATCTCCACTGAAGGTTACAATATCTACTCCCTTTTTGATGGAATCTTGTACTGTAGGCTCGTATTCCAAACCAAATCTAGATAGATCTACTAATACTCCACTTCCTAAGTCCTCTATCAAGGGTAGATTATATTTTTTCTTTAAAGGATATAATTCCTCAGCTGTAACAGAGGAGGTAAAGCCTAATATCCTGTAATTGCTCGTATGCACCTTCATTAGGGCTGCTGTTTCTTCATTAATGGCATTTTCGAAATCCCACAAATGGGTTTTATTAGTAGTTCCTACCGCCCTTAATATGGCACCACTTTGTTCCATTACATCAGGGATTCTAAAGGAACCTCCTATTTCTATTAGTTCCCCTCTGGATACTATTACTTCCTTCCCCTTAGCGAGGCTACTTAATACCAGTAAAACAGCTGCTGCATTGTTGTTTACCACCATTGCATCTTCTCCACCAGTAATTTCTACAATTAGTTCCTTCAGGTGGCTATACCTTTCTCCTCTTTCTCCTCTTTCTAAATCGTATTCTAGATTAGAGTAGTTTACTGCAATTTCTTTTACATTATCCATAACCTCTTGACTAATTAAGGATCTGCCAATATTAGTATGGATTACTACCCCCGTACCATTTATTACTCTTCTCAATTTAAAGGAATCCTTCTTCCTAGCTCTTATTTTTATTAAGTTTGGTAGATTATTAATTCTATGGATAACCTCCTCTTCCTTATGTAGATTATCCCTAATATTCTGTCTTAAAAGATCTATTTCCTCCCTTATGGAATCTACCACTATCTTTCTTGGCATTCCACCCATAAGGCTTTTTATAGTTTCATTTTCTAATAGTTCATCTACTTTTGGTATTAGTTTAAATAAATTCTTATCTTTCGTCATATAATCCCTCTCTTTATTCTACTATTATATAATGTTCACTCTTTTCAAGTACTTCTCCAACTATTCCATATTTAGTTTTGATATTTTCTAATTCCTTTAATAACTTTTCTGCCTCATCCTCCGGTAGGGAAATCAATAGTCCTCCCGATGTTTGAGGGTCGTATAAGATATCCTTTATTTCCTCTGATATCTCTCCAACAAATTTTACATTGTCCCCAACATGTTTCATATTTGAATAAGCTCCAGCTGGCACCAATCCCATCTGAGCATATTCTATAGCCTTTTCTATAATGGGTACTTTTTTATAATCTATCTTTATGGTAACTCCACTAGCCTGGGCCATTTCTAAACTATGGCCCAATAGGCCAAATCCTGTAATATCCGTTACACTGTTGACCTTTACCTTATCCATCGCTTCCTTTGCATATTTATTTAAAGTACTCATAACTAATACTGCCTCTTCATACGCATCATCATCGACTAAATCACCTTTAAGTGCTGTATTAATGATTCCAACACCTATGGGTTTAGTAAGTATCAAAAGATCTCCCGGTTTGGCATTGCTATTGGTTAAAACCTTATTTGGATTTACAAAGCCAGCAACGGATAAGCCATATTTAGGCTCTTCATCTTCCACAGTATGGCCCCCTACTAATATGGCTCCAGCTTCTGTAACCTTATCATGTCCTCCTTTAAGGATCTGGACTAACACATCTGGACTTAAACAATTAGGAAAACCTACTATATTCATAGCAAGTTTCGGCTCTCCTCCCATTGCATAGACATCACTTAAGGAGTTGGTAGCTGCAATTTGACCAAATAGATAGGGATCATCAACAATGGGAGTAAAGAAATCTAAGGTTTGGATTAAAGCTAATTCATCATTTATCTTATAAACTGCCGCATCATCAGCAGTATCTAATCCTACTATTAAGTTTTCATCAAAAGTCTTTGGTAGTTGGCACAAAACCTGTGCCAATATATCGGGTCCGATCTTGGCAGCTCAACCTGAGGTCTTGGCCAGTTGAGTTAATCTTTTGTCCATATTCTCACTTCCTTTACCTTACAATTATTAAATCCTTTATACCTTCAAATTTTTTCTCACCTATACCAGATACATTCATAATATCCTCTATGCTTTTAAAAGGGGTATCTTCTCTATATTGTATAATCCTATCGGCTAAAACCTCGCCTATTCCCGGTAAGGTTGTTAATTGTTCCTTAGTACAGGTATTGATATTTATTTTGCCTTCACCGTCATTTGAACTAGTACTTAAGGAATGGTCAAAATCTTCCTCTCCCACTTTAGGCACATGTATTTTTTCCTCGTCTGATAGTTTTCTAGCTAAGTTTATTTTATCCGAGTCTGCATCTTTTTTCAATCCTCCAGCTAAATTAATTGCATCTATTACCCTAGAACCAGCCTTTAATTCTACTATGCCTGGATTATAAACCTGACCACTTACATGAACCATTATATACCCAGCTTCTTCCGATCTTATATCTTCTTCTAAACCTTTTAGTATTTCTTCTATCTCTTGTGAATCCTCTTCTTTAAAGGATAACAGCTTATCATTTATATAATAGAATATAGATATTAGAAAGATGATGACCAGAATGAATACTATAAATAGCTGTTCCTTCTTGGTGAAGTAATCCATATTCATTTCATCCTTTCCAGATATTCTATCCTATAATGTATTCTATATCTGATTAAAATTCCCTGCTATTCTAAAATAATTATATATTACTATTAAATAATTTGATATTTTTTGATATACTTATAATTAATTCAACAAAGGAGTGAGATATTTGAAAAAAATCGTATTTCTAATACTAACTCTATTTTTTATTACATATGAAGTATCTTATGCAGATGAACTAAACCTTTCTGGAGAAGCTGCTATACTTATCGATGCCGATACAGGGCAGATTCTCTATGAAAAAAATCCTCACATGAAGTTGCATCCTGCCAGTACTACCAAAATTATGACGGGAATTCTGGCCATAGAATTGGGGAAGTTGGATGATATTGTTACAGTAGATGATGAGGTGGTAAGGCTTACTGATGGCAGCCACATAGCCTTGGAGCCAGATGAAAGATTAAAGTTTGAGGATCTATTATATGCCTTGATGATAGAATCGGCAAACGATTCTGCCCTGGCTATAGCAAAGCATATTTCCGGTAGTATTGACGAATTTGTTAATTTGATGAATGAAAAGGCCAAAGAATTAGGGGCCTTAAATACAAATTTTATTAATCCAAATGGTCTTAGTCATGAGAATCATTTGACTACTGCCTATGATTTAAGCCTAATTGCCCAATACGCCATGAAAAACCAGCTATTTAGAGAGATTGTATCCAATTACACCTATACTATACCTACTACCAATAAGAAAGATGAAGAAAGATATTTAAAATCCAACAATAGGCTATTATATGGTACCATAAGGATCAATGTTGATGGTAATTCTGTCCCCATCAAATATGAAGGGGCTAATGGCATTAAGACTGGCTATACCCAAGCTGCCCAAAATTGTCTAGTAGCTTCTGCAAATAGGGGAAATCAAAACTTAATAGCAGTAGTATTAAAGGCCAATGGTAGAGAAGTTTTTGCCGATGTACATAAATTATTCAATTATGGATTCAATAATTTTGCTAAGGCAAATATAGCCATTAAAAATTATTTCATAGAGAATATAGAGGTTGAAAATGGTATAATTCCCATTGTTGCTGGGGTAATTAAAGAGGACTTGTTTGTTACTATCCCAAAAGGTACAATGGATAATATCGAAAAGAAGATTAGTATAAAAGAAGAAATTATAGCCCCTGTTGAAAAGGGGGAAGTTTTAGGAAAGGTTGAATATTACTTAGATGGCCAACTATTAGGACAAGCAGATATCGTATCAACTATGGATATAGAAGAAATACCTCCTCCAAGTATTGCAGAGATATTGATGAGTAAATGGTATTTATTATTAATTGGTCTAATAATCTTTGTTAGAATTATCATTATAGTTAAGCGGACAAAGAATAGAAGGCGTAGAAGGGCTTTATATAAAGTACCAAATTCATTCCATTAGAATAGCTCCCTAGAAGGGAGCTAAAGTTATTCTATAACCGCTATAGCTTCAATTTCTATATCTACATCTTTTGGCAGCTTTGCCACTTGAACACAGGATCTTGCAGGTTTATGATCTTGGAAAAAATCTTCATATACTTTGTTAATGTTTGGAAAATCATCCATATTGGTTATATATATGTTAACTTTTACGATATCTTTTAAACTTCCCCCACCAGCTTCTACTACAGCTTGTACATTTTCAAGACAAAGTCTGGTTTCCTTTTCAATATTCCCCTTGGACAGTTCTTTAGTCTCAGGATCTATTGGAAGTTGTCCGGAAGTAAATATTAAATTACCAGCTTTTACTCCTTGTGAATAGGGCCCCACTGCAGCAGGAGCTTTATCAGTAGATATAAAGTTTATCATAATATCTCCTCCTTATTCTTTTACATGTAATTCCAAATTTATTGCACCATTTAAAGCAAAGGGTCTAATGAAATTACTTCTCCATCTCCCCATAGGTTTTCTAAATCATAAAACTCCCTATCCTCTTTATGGAAGACATGAACTATAATATCTCCATAATCTAGTAGAATCCATCTACTGCTTTCCTTTCCTTCCTTCCCTATTACTTCATAACCAGCTTCAAACATCTTTTCCTCTATTTCATCAGCTATTGTTTGGACTTGATTGGTTGAATTACCGCTTACAATTACAAAATAATCTGTTATTGGAGTAAGCTTTTTAATATCCAATGCTTTTATGTCAAAACCTTTTTTCTCCAAACATGCCTTCACTATAACAGCTATTCTATCTTTATCCTTCACCAAATTACCTCCTGCTTTTTTAATTAACTTCATCATTCTTGTCATCTATATTTTCAACGGTGGTACGGTCTGTAAAAAGAGATTTCACAAGCCTATTTGTTTCTTCTTCGTCGGTTATAAAATATGACACACCATTTATATATTTAGATTGACCAGGCAAAGTACTTGCCTGTATGGACTCAGTATTAAAAACTTTAGCCTTCATAGCGAATTTCATAATTAAGTCTAAGGGTATATTGGTTTCCACA
This sequence comes from Tissierellia bacterium, assembly GCA_012728595.1. Taxonomy (GTDB): domain Bacteria; phylum Bacillota; class Clostridia; order Tissierellales; family Tepidimicrobiaceae; genus Tepidimicrobium. Next base: position 3,063 of record JAAYEU010000106.1, on the reverse strand, counting down.
TGCTCGTAATAGCTCTTTATCATCTGTGGTATATTCACTATATTTGATGGCCTTAAAGCCTTTTCAATAGCTGCCTTCATAAAGGCTTGTTGAGCCCTAATACGTCCTAAGTCCTGATCTTTATACCCCTTCCTAAATCTAAGAAATTGTAAAGCCTTATCTCCATCTAGGGTTTGATATCCCTTTTTCAAATCAATATATAGTGGTGGGTCTGCAGCTGGATCCCTGTATTTCATGTCCATTGGTACATCTATTTCAACTCCACCAATAAGATTTACAAATTCCCTCACCACATTATAATCAACCTTTACATAGTATTCCAAATCTATGCCCAACAAATCTTTAACAGCCTTTACCGATAGTTCAGGCCCTCCATAAGCATGGGCATGGTTTATCTTTTCTTCGTACTTTCTTCCCCTTATCCTAACTCTTGTATCCCTAGGTATAGAAAGCATTGAAATTTCTCCTGTAGATTTATCAACTCTACATAGTATTATGGTGTCAGTTCTAGTACCACTGCTTTTATTAACATCTTTTGAATCTACACCAAGTAATAAGAAAGTCAAATCGTCTTTACCTTCTATCAATCTATCTATAAAAGTTTCCTTATATTCACCAATATCGTTTTCACTAGTCGCCTTGATTACGGTCTTATATATAAAACCGCCCCAAACTAAAGAAAAAACTATAAATGAAATAAAAAAAGTTTTAAAGAAAGTCTTTTTCACTGGACCTCACTCCATATATTTTGAAATTACTATATGATTCCTTGCTTTAATTGTATCTAAATGGATTATATTCCCCTTTTCAATTAAAAATGCCAGAGTATTATCTATGGCAAAAAGCAAAGCTTTGTCCAAATTTTGATGGGCCAAGGCTCTTATTTTATCTACTCCCTCAAAGTTTCTAGCCGGCTCTATCAAATCGGCAATATAAACTATTTTTTCCAAAAGGCTCATATTTTCTCTACCCGTTGTATGGTAGCGGATGGCCTTTAATATCTCGTCATCTTCTATATTGTATTTACTTCTTGCAATTTCAGCTCCTAAAGGGCTGTGAATAAGCTCTTTGTTAATTTTAGTGATATTATCTAAGATTATACCAAAATCACTAGCCATTTTCAACAGATTTATTTGCCCTTGAAGCTTGCCACAATCATGGAGGAGTCCAGCAAGTTTCGCCTTTTCTACTGGGTAGTGATAGTGTTTTGCTAGTTCTTCACAAACTTTCATGACCCTTATTGAATGTTCGTACCTTTCAGTTCCAATATCCTCTTTTAGCTTCTCAAAAATCCATTGTTCTATCATTTTAGATTCTCCCTATAAAGCCTATTTTTTTCTATATACCTTTCTACCAGCTCTGGCACTAGATACTTGATGGACTTGTTTTTTCTAACCCGCCTTCTAATTTCTGTAGAAGAGATTTCTATTATTGGAGATTCCAAAATAATTATATTGCTATTATAGGAATTTATTAATTCAACCGCCCTATTATTAAGCTTTTCATCTTCTAATCCTTTCCGTTTAGCTACTATGAAATTACAGGATTTTAATAGCTTTTCATAATCCTTCCACTTATGAATCTCCATTAAGGAGTCGGAGCCTAATATAAAGTAGAGCTCACTACTTTTATACTCGGCTTTTAATTGGCTTATGGTATCTATGGTGTAACTTCTTCCCTCCCTTTTTATTTCTATGGGAGATATAAAAAAGTAAGGATTTAAGCCTAGTGCAAGTAGGGTCATATTATATCTATGTATGGAAGGGGTGATTTTTCTATCCCCCTTATGGGGTGGATCCCCAGCAGGTATAAATAGTATCTTTTCAAGGCCCATTTCAACCCTTGCATGTTCTGCTAGTATTAAGTGACCGTTATGGATGGGATCAAAGGTACCCCCCATAATCCCAATTTTCTCTACAATCAAATTAATTCTCCTCCTTAATAATAGTAAACTTCAGAAAATAACTTCTGAAGTTTACTATTTTGGCAATTGAATTTTCTTCTTTTCCTTGGATTCTCTATATAGGACAAATTTATTTCCTATACTTTGAACAAATTCGGCATCAAGTTTTTCTGCTAAATCATTAGCAACTTCTTTGGGTTCTAAAAAACTATTGTTTAGAACCTTGATCTTAATAAGTTCCCTGGCCTCTAATGCATCATCTACCTGTTTAATAAAATTTTCTGTTATTCCATTTTTGCCTATTTGGAATATTGGGTCCATGGTATTTGCTAATCCCTTTAAATAACTTCTCTGTTTTCCTGTTAACAATTATTCCACTCCTTTTATATTGACATATATATTTTCTACTCGAAATATTCAAATTCATATCCACATATGAACACAGAATCGCTCTCTTCTATTCCTAGTTCTTTTAACTTATCTACTACCCCTTTTTGTATCATCACATTTTGGAAGTATCTTAAAGAGTCTAAATCATCAAAGTTGATAGAATATAACAATCTTTCAATGAAGCTTCCTTCAACAATATATTTGCCATCTTCTTTTTTTACTATAATGGGCTCTTCTTTTGGTTCTTCCACGTACTCCTCAAGCTTATCATCAAAGGTCTCATATTCATATTCTACATCCTTTAAAGCTTCCCATATTCCATATTTTAATTCTTGAATACCTTCCTTAGTGGCTGCCGATATACTAAACACCTTATGTCCTAAGGATTCAAATTCATCCTTTATTTTACCAATCCAATCCTTAAACTGGGGTAGATCCATTTTATTGGCTACTATTATCTGAGGCTTATCCTTTAATTTAGGATTATATTTGACTAACTCATCATTTATTTTATAGAAATCATCAATTGGATCTCTTCCCTCTATTCCTGATCCATCCAAAACATGGACTAATAACTTGGTCCTTTCCACATGCTTTAAAAAGTCATGACCTAAGCCCATCCCTTTATGGGCTCCTTCAATCAGTCCAGGAATATCTGCAATTACGAAGCTTTCCTCTTCTCCTATTCTTACTACTCCTAAATTGGGTTTTAGAGTAGTGAAATGGTAGTTTGCAATTTTAGGTTTGGCTGAAGACATTATGGAAAGTAT
>JAAYEU010000105.1 GCA_012728595.1 Tissierellia bacterium | reverse complement strand
TGTGATAACTACCTTATAGGTCTTACCAACTGTTAAGCCCTTAGGGACAGTTACTCTTATAATACTTTTATTCTCTGTTGTTTGTTGGTATTCTGGGTTTTCTCCTAGGTTTTCATATTTAAATAAATCTGTTTCGTTTTCCAAGAAGAATACGGAGAAGTTTTCCCTTATACCATTTATGGTAATGGTGGTTTGGGAACCTATTTTACCCCTATTGGGGAATATGTTCACATCTACCCTTGGGTCTAGCCTAATGGATTCAAAGATCCTAAGGGCATTGATATGGTTATATACTATGTTTATATCTACGCTACCTTCTCTTTTAGTTCTTTCTATTACTATGTTTTTGTTTCCATAGCCTATATCCCTTAAGACGTCACCTTGTAAGTAGACTTCATTGGTTTGGACTCTGAAGATATCGGTCACGTCTTTATTTTCTATATAGATATTGGTTTTTGTACCATTGTCGTCTCCAAAGTAGCTAAAGTTTTGTCCCTTAATGATTGTATATGGGTTATCTCCGTTTAAATCTATCATTGTTGGGTCTATGGATGTAATCTTAGGCATATTAGTTTCCATGATTTTAAAATCTTGATTACCAACCATTATATTGGATATTACCTGGCCTGCAGGTATAGTATATTGTCTAAAATAGTCGTCACTTCCTGGACCTGGATTTGTAAGGGGAATATATTGACTTCCACCACTTACCATATATCTAATAGGTAATTTACTTAAACCTGTTCCTCTAATATTTATTCCATATTCTCCAATACCAGTTAAATCATGATAAGTCCTATATACGGTAATGGAGGTTACTGTTGGGTCATTGGCATAAGCAATTATTTCGCCTATTGGAAGTAATGGAAATATGATGGATATAAGTAGTAGTATAGATATTAGTTTCTTTGTTTTCAATTTTATGGTCATTGTACTTCCCCCTTGTTTTAGTTAATAGTTAAAAGTGAATAGTGAAAAGTTGTTATGGTCGAGCTTACGGGTCAATTCACAGTTCACAATCTTTTCCAATTGACAATTGACAGTGGACAATTGACAATGTTACAGTCATGCTAATAGATGAAAGCTACCCAAAAATAGACTTTATACAGTGGACAATTGACAATGTTGCAGTCATGCTAATAGGTCTAAGAGCCTTCTCTCGGCTCAGGATAACAGTTTCTGTCATTCTGTATACAGTGAATAATCCTGTGCTGGATTATAATTTGCTATTACTATTTATCGGCAAAATTTGTAATTTCTTCACTATTATTATATATTAAAACCAAGATTGTGCCGATAGATATTATGGGTTTACTCCAAGGTTAGATGTGATTTATTTACATAAGATTGATTGTAGAAAATTCTTAGATTTTGTCTTCTAAGGGAGGTATTAGCTTGAAAAGGATTGTTGGATTTTTATTGACACTTATTATCTTAATCTCCTTTGTTCCCATGGTTGGACAAGGGGCAAGTTATTTTAAGGATGTAGATGTAATTTTTGGTAATTTCAAATTAAATGTAAATGGAAAGAGGATAGTTAACCACAAGGAGCCTTTCCTCTATGATGGAAACTTTTACGTTTCCTTGTCCGATTTGGCTAGGGGCTTGGAAATAGATATGAGTACCATTGGTAATACCGTATATTTAGATTCAAATGAGAAACTTAATATAGATTCCTATACTTCAAAATTACCCCTAGTATTTCAAAGGGGCTACGAAGTCTTGGCTAAGGAAAAATTTATTGAAGAATTGGAAGAAGAAATCAGGGCCTTAGAAGGTAAAGGCCCCATATGGAAAAGTTATGAGATGAAGGATATTAGGAAAAATATTAGGGTAGGTTTTGGTAATATTTCCATTTATTTAGATGGAAAAAAGTTAAATTTAGATGAAGAGCCTCTTAGGTACAATAATGATATTTATGTGGCCTTAGACAATATTGCCCCCTACCTATATATTACCCCTGATTTTAGTAGGGATAAAACTAGCATAAATATAGATACTAATGGGATTTTAGTAGCCAGTTCTTCTTCTAGCATAGACTCCCTATTAAGTTTAAGAAATGGTAGAAACTATCTCTTAGATTTGCAAAGAGAAGAACTGGAAAGAAGAAAGGATATTCTAGTAAACTTAAAAATTCCTTACAAGAAAATCAATGACATTAAATCCTTGGAAAATTATTTAAATTCATATTTTTACAAGATAGAAGATTTAGAAGTATCCATAGATTTATCTGAAACTTCAAATCGTCTATATCTTGATATTAGTTTTCCTACTAATAAAAATCACCTATGGTTAAGATTAAATAGATTAGATGTGGAAGGATGGATTTGGAATATTTATACTGCCATAGTAAACCTATATGAGGAAGACATCATAATCAATGGGGTTATTAAAAACCCATATTACAGGCAGTATTCCAGTTCTAATTATAGAGATTATGTAGCTTTCTATTGTAAGGATAATGATATACACTTTGATTTTACAAATAGTAGACTTGTTCCACCTGATAGTATAAATCATGATTATTTAATAGAAGTATTAAATAATAACTTAAATAAATACCATAATTTTGATGTTTATTATGAAGCTGAAATGAAGGGAGATAATTTAAACTTATATGTATATCCAAGTACCGATAGACTAAGTAAACTATCCATATATTACAAAATGGGATATTTAAAAATTCTAAACCAAAGGATTAGGACTATATATCCCAATATAGAAGTTTTCGGACAAATTATTTATCCAGGTGATACAGAGCCCATGGATTTCTATATTAAGGATAATAAAATTAGATCTAGAGATTTATTAGCTGAAACTATAGAACACATAAATAAAAACTTTAGACATTTTAATGTTAATAATTATAGCTTTAGATTGAGCTATTCCTTATATGAATTAGATTTAATGAATTTCCATATAGTGGCTGAGGGAGACTTCTCAGTTGAGGACGATGGGTGGATTTATGGTGGAGAGACAGCATATGAAAGTTTGTATTCCACTGTACACTATGCAGTTAGTACTATCGCCTCCCTATGGGATGCTAATTTAACTGTAGATA
>JAAYEU010000190.1 GCA_012728595.1 Tissierellia bacterium | reverse complement strand
GTTAAAAAGATGGTACCATTAGCTTTAAAGATAGCTAAAGGTGAAGAAATTGGAACCCCAGATGAAGAAGGATATATACCAAGAGGAATTAGAAAGAACTACTTTACCGATAAAAGAGGATCTCAAAGAGCTGTTGAGATGCTACTGAAAAAACTTAAAGGCGAAGAATTCGAAACTGAATTCCCAATGCCAGACTTTGACAGAGTAGATCCACAACCAGCAGTTAAGGATATTACTAAGGCAACTATTGCTATAGTAACATCTGGTGGAGCAGTTCCAAAAGGAAACCCAGACCACATCGAATCCTCATCAGCTTCCAAGTTTGGTAAGTATGATATTGAGGGTATAGATGATCTTAACCCTGAAAATGGAGAAACAGCCCACGGTGGATATGACCCAGTATATGCTAATGAAGACCTAGACAGAGTTATACCAGTAGACGTTTTAAGAGATCTAGAAAGAGAAGGAAAAATTGGAAAGCTTCACAGATATTACTACAGTACTGTTGGTAACGGAACAGCAGTAGCAAATGCAAAGAAATTTGGAGAGGAAATAGGTAAAGAACTAGTAGCTGATGGAGTAGACGCAGTTATATTAACTTCAACCTGAGGTACCTGTACGCGTTGCGGTGCAACGATGGTAAAAGAAATTGAACGTGCAGGCTTACCTGTAGTTCATATGTGTACAGTAGTACCAATTTCATTAACGGTTGGAGCTAATAGAATTGTACCAACAATTGCTATACCTCACCCACTAGGAGATCCAAGTTTAGATCCAAAAGATGAAAAAGAATTAAGAAGAAAACTGGTTGAAAAAGCACTAGATGCTTTAACAACTGAAGTTGATGGCCAAACAGTATTTGAAGATTAGCATATAAAACTTAAAATGGGTGATTTTATCACCCATTTTAAGTCTAAAAATAAATTGATACAATCAACGGAGGTGTAAATATGAATTATCCTGTAGTAAAAGGAACTAGTTATATATTAGTTCATGCTGAAGATATGGTAATCCAAAACGGAACAACCCAAACTACAGAAAGGGTAATTAATCCAGATTCAGAATACCTAAAAAAGTTACCAAACCATTTACGTAGTTTTGAGGAAGCAGTAAATTACTTACCAAACCAAGTATACATTGGTAACCACAAACCAGAAGATTTAAGAAACCATCCACAACCATGGTATCAAAACCCATTAGAGAATGCAGATAGGTTTGGAAAGTTCGGGGAAATAATGCCAGAAGATGAGTTCGTTGGACTTATAAAGATTGTAGACGTATTCGATTTAGTTAAATTAAGTAAGGAATTTACAGCAGAAGTAAAGGCTAAATTAGAAGCTCACCCAATTTTTAAAGATAGAGAAGATTTAGTGGCAAGACTGAAAGAAGGAGACGAATTAACCGACATAGAAAAATTAGTAGAAGAAGGAGCAGAACCACTTAAGATAGGTGGCAAGTTAGTAGGATGCGTTAAGAAAGCTCATGATGTTGATGAGAACTTAAGCGCTCATGTATTACTTGAAAACTTAGTTTCAAAGGCTTCAGCAGTTTTAGCAGGACTAAACCTAGTTGTTAAAAACGGCATTAATCCAGAAGAGGTAGAATATGTTGTAGAATGTTCAGAAGAAGCTTGTGGGGACATGAACCAAAGAGGTGGCGGAAACTTTGCAAAAGCTATAGCTGAAATGATTGGATTCAAAAACGCAACTGGTTCCGACACTAGAGGTTTCTGTGCTGCACCAACTCATGCTTTAATTGTAGCAGCTTCCTTAGTACAATCTGGAGCCTTCAAGAATGTAGTAGTTATAGCTGGTGGTTCAACAGCAAAACTTGGTATGAACGGTAAGAACCACGTTGAGAAGGACATGCCAATTCTTGAAGACGTTATTGGTGGATTTGCAGTATTAGTATCTGAAAATGATGGTGTAAACCCAATCCTAAGAACTGATTTAATAGGAAGACATACAGTTGGAACTGGTTCATCACCTCAAGCTGTAATGAGTGCACTAGTTACAGCACCATTGGAAAAAGGTAACCTAAAGATTACTGATATAGATAAATATTCAGTAGAGATGCAAAACCCAGATGTAACTAAACCAGCAGGAGCAGGGGACGTTCCAAATGCTAACTACAAGATGATAGGTGCCTTGGGAGTTATGAGAAAGGACATTGAAAGAGCTCAAATCAACGACTTCATCCAAGAACACGGTATGGAAGGTTGGGCACCAACTCAAGGACATATTCCATCTGGAGTACCCTATTTAGGTTTTGCTAGAGAAGAGATGCTAGAAGGAAGCATTAACAAAGCTATGTTAGTAGGAAAGGGAAGTCTATTCTTAGGAAGAATGACTAACTTATTTGATGGAGTATCCATAATAATAGAAAAGAATCCAGGAAAAGTAGAAGAAGAAAAAGGCGTCTCTGAAGAGGAAGTTAGAAAACTTGTAGCTGAAGCTATGAGAGATTTTGCATCTCATCTACTTCAGGATTAGAGGTGATAAAATGGCAGAAAAAAATATTAAAAACATGATAGGAAAGGTATTTAACGACATCGCAGATGCTATAGAAACTGGACAATTCGGCGAAAGGGTAAGAGTTGGTATCACTACTTTTGGTAGTGAACATGGTACAGCCAATATAGTAGAGGGCGCAGAAATTGCTCAAGGAAGAGATTCATCAATAGAAGTAGTATTAATCGGGCCAAAGGTAGATTCTGAATTGACCCAAGTGGTTGTGGATTCAGAAGATGAAGGCTATAAAAAGATGGAAGAGATGCTAGACAACGGCGAATTAGATGCTTGTGTAACTATGCATTATAGCTTCCCTATAGGAGTTTCAACCGTTGGTAGGGTAATAACTCCTGGCAAGGGTAAGGAGATGTTAATTGCAACTACTACAGGAACTTCATCACCTCATAGGGTTGAGGCTATGGTTATAAACGGCATTAACGGAATCATAGCTGCAAAAGCTTTAGGAATTGAGAACCCAACAGTTGGAATCTTAAATGTAGACGGAGCAAGGCAAGTTGAAAGAGCCTTTAAACAATTAATCGATAATGGCTATGAAATTAATCTTACCGAATCCATGAGAGCCGATGGCGGATGTGTTATGAGGGGTAACGACTTACTAGCTGGAGTACCAGATGTAATGGTTACCGACACCTTAACTGGAAATATCCTTATGAAGATATTCTCATCCTATACAACAGGTGGAAGCTATGAATCCCTAGGCTATGGTTATGGACCAGGAATAGGTGAAGGCTATGAAAGAGTTGTATTAATCCTTTCTAGAGCTTCAGGAGCTCCTGTAGTTGCCAATGCTATTAGCTATGGTGCTAGCCTAGCTAAAGGAAAGATAAAGGAAGTTGTAAAAGCTGAATTCGAAAAAGCCAATAAGGCAGGATTAAAGGAAATATTAGAAGGATTAACAAAGGATACTAAGAAGGCAGCAGAGGAAGAGGAAGAAGTAGAAACTCCACCAACAGAAATTGTAACGGAAGAGATTTCTGGTATAGATATAATGGATCTGGAAGATGCAGTAAGAGCTCTTTGGAAAGAAGGAGTTTATGCAGAATCTGGAATGGGATGTACTGGTCCAGTTGTATTAGTAAATGAAGGAAAAATAGATCAGGCTGTTGAAATACTAAAGAAGGCAGGTTTCATAGCTTAAGGCTGAGAACTTGTTAAAACTCCAAGACAAGAGTTCTTGGAGTTTTAATTTTGTCAATTGTATAGTTTATACATTGATAAAACAAGCTTGATATTATATAATATTGTTGTTGGCAGATTTTAGGTTAATGCTATTTCAAATCCCATATTAGGGTAATTATTTTAATAACCTAAGATATGGGTATTTAAACTTTAAACATAACAAAAAAGGAGGAGTTAGAATTGAGTAAAAGGTTATTAGCATTGTTGCTAATAGGTATCTTAGTGTTCTCAGTAGTTGGCTGCTCAAGCTCTGAAACACCAGCAGATGTAGATGAGCCAACTGAGACAGAGGAAACAGGTGAAGCATTAAGGGTAGCTATGGTTACTGACGAAGGTGGAGTACACGACCAATCCTTTAATCAATCAGCTTGGGAAGGTTTGCAAAGAGCTGAAGAAGAATTAGGAGTAGAGGTTTCCCACCAAGAATCTCAACAAGATGCTGACTTTGCACCTAACTTTGAAACTCTTCTAGATGCTGGAAACGATCTCATTTGGGGTATAGGCTTTAAATTAGCCGATGCTGTATTAGATGCAGCAACAGCTAACCCAGATCAAAAATATGCAATTGTAGACCACTCCTATGG
>JAAYEU010000017.1 GCA_012728595.1 Tissierellia bacterium | reverse complement strand
TCTTCTTCATGGGGTTCAACATGGGCTATTACTTGCAAGTTTTTATTAAATCTTTTCCTAATAGCATCTTCTATGTCGTGAACCAGTTTATGAGTCTCTTCCACATCTAATTTTGGATTGACCTCTATGTGTAAATCTATATTTAAATTGTTCGTAGTACCTCTACTCCTTATCTTATGGGCATCTTTAACCTCTTCAAAGCTCATTACAATCTTCTTTATCTCTTCTGAATCGATAGCCACCCCATCTAGGAGCACAAAGCTATTGACCTTATATATTTCATATCCGGCATGGATAATGAATCCTGCCACTATCAATGAGGTAATAGGGTCGATTATTGGGGAAATTCCCAATCTAACACCTATCAGGGTAGCTAATACTCCCAGGGATATGAAAATATCGCTTCTAGTGTGCATGGAGTCTGAGATAAGTATTTGACTATTGAGTTCCTTTCCCTTTCTATACTCTATAATAGAAACCACTATATTGACCACTAGGGTAAATATTAGCACCATCAGGCTTTCCAAGGTTATTTCAGGAATAACTGGCTCTTTAAACCTTTCAATGGCGCCTAGAATTATTTTCCCAGCAACCAAAAACAGCATAATGGATATCAGTAAGCTAGCCAGGGTTTCGTATTTATTATGGCCATAGGGATGGTCTTCATCTTCTGGTTTAGAAGCAAAGTATACACCTATTAAGCCAACAACATTAGAAGAACCATCTGAAAGGGAATGGAATCCATCTGCAGTCATGCTGGCACTTTTGATAATAGAACCTACAATTATCTTTAACGCAGCCACCATTAAATTGGCTAACAAGATTATAAATAGAATCTTTTGTACTCTTTTATAATTGCTTTTATCCATAAAAACACCTACTATACTCAATAACTATTGATTACTTATATTAGACCGCACCACTTATTATTCATTCTTAATATATATTTATATTCTATCAAATATTTCTAAGATATTGTTGGTAGAACCTTACTTCCATGTATATAGTATTATATTGATCAATTACATAAATGTCAATCCATTCTTAAAGTCTGTAATCCTATTCCAACTTTTCCATCCCCACCCTTCATTATACCCTATTATAGTTAAGATAATAGAAATGAACACTGAACACAAAATTTCAATCCTTAGTTATAAATCACTAAAGCTGAAATAATAAACTTTTTTCTGATGAACATAAGTTAGGAAAGAAAAATTAAAAATAATTTAAAAAAACTGTTGACATTTTAGTAGGTTAGGTTATAATAATAGTAACGATTACTACTAGATAGGAGTTATCATTATGAGTAAGCGATATAGTGCTCAAAAAATGATGATAGAAGATGCACTAATGAGGCTAGATCATCCAACAGCTTCAGAAATATACGAAGATATAAAAAAGACCTATCCTAACATTAGTTTGGGTACAGTATATCGTAATCTAGGCCTTATGGCTGAATCCGGTGAAATATTAAGGATTACCTTTGGAAATCAACCTGACCGCTTCGATATCAACACCCATGACCATATCCATGTGATATGTAAAAAATGTGGTGAGGTTTTCGACGCAGAAGGGAAGAGATTAAAAGAACTAATTGTAGAAATAGATGAATCAATAGAGGAGTCTACAGGAGTCCATATAGAAAATAGGACCATGTATTTCCAAGGTATTTGTTCTAATTGTAGGGAACAATCTTAATATGAACCTTGCCGGGCTAGCCGGATAAAATAAAAAAATACTTCTAAGGAGGAGAAATTTACATGTCACTAATTGGTAAAGAAATATCAGATTTCACAGTTAAGGCTTTCGTAGATGGAGAGTTTAAGGACATAAGCAAGGAAGACTTGCTAGGAAAATGGTCGGTATTCATATTCTATCCTGCTGATTTCACTTTCGTATGTCCAACAGAATTAGAGGATGTTGCTGACCTTTACGAAGAGTTTAAGAAGATTGGTGCAGAAGTATATTCTGTATCAACAGACACTCACTATGTACACAAAGCATGGCATGATACTTCAGACACCATTAAGAAGATCAAGTTCCCAATGCTAGCAGACCCAACAGGAAAGCTTTGTAGAGACTTCGACGTATACATTGAAGAAGAAGGAGTTGCTCTAAGGGGAAGCTTTATAGTTAACCCAGCAGGCAAGATTGTATCCTACGAAGTAAATGAAAACAGCATTGGTAGAGATGCCTCCGAACTATTAAGAAAGGTTCAAGCTGCTCAATTCGTAGCAAAACACGGAGACCAAGTTTGTCCCGCAAGATGGCGTCCAGGTGATGAAACATTAAGACCAGGAATCGATCTAGTTGGTAAAATCTAATCCCTAATAGGTCTTACTTATTAAAATATAAAACAAACACCCTCCCTGTATCAAATGATACGAGGAGGGTGTTTTATAATTAAATTTAAGAGTAAGTCCATGAAGAATTTTTTGCAAATCCAATAAAAAATTTATACTAAAAGTTATCATGTTATTATAATATATATTATATATAATAGTTATAGGGAGACTTATTGTAGATTAGAAGGAGGTTCAGTATATGTATGAAGACGGTAATAATGACAGATTCATGCTGTGATTTACCCTATGATTTTATTAAGGAAAGTAATATCCATGTTATACCCTTTTCATACCATATAGATGGAAAAGACTATCATGACGATTTCGGGAAGTCATTATCGTATAAGGATTTTTATAATAGAATAAGAGAAGGTAGCATGCCTACCACTTCCCAAATAACTACCTATACCTTTGAAGAAAACTTTAGGAAGTTTGCCTCTCAAGGCTATTCGGTAGTCTATATTGGCTTTTCCTCCCAATTAAGTTCAACCTTCAACAATGCAGTCCTGGCTAGGAATCTATTATTAGAAGAAGATCCCTCATTAGATATAACTGTAATAGATTCAAAGAGCGCTTCGGTTGGACAAGGGGCCATAATTTACTATGTGGGCCAAATGTTAAAGGAAGGAAAATCAAAAGAGGAAATAGTTGAGTGGGTTGAGGAAAACAAACTTAAAGTAAATCATTGGTTTGTTGTAGATAGTCTAGACCATTTAAAAAGAGGAGGAAGGATTTCCTCTGCCAGCGCTGCTGTAGGGACTTTACTGGATATAAAACCCCTTCTTAATGTGGATGACCATGGCAAATTGAATGTGATCAAAAAGATTAGGGGGAGGAAAAAATCCATTAAAGCCCTATTGGATGTGCTTAAGTTAAATATAGTCAACCCGGAAGAGCAGACCATATTCATAAACCATGGAGACTGTTTAAAGGACGCAGAATACTTAAAGGATTTGCTTTTAAAGGAATTTAAAGTAAGGGATGTAATGATGCACTATGTAGGCCCCATAATTGGCACTCATACAGGACCTGGAATGTTATGCATGGTCTTTCTTGGACAAGATAGGGGGAGAATATAGGAATTTCGAAAGGATGATATAGGATGAAATATATCGATTTGAGGAGTGATACCGTAACCCAGCCAACGGAAGAAATGAGAAAGGCCATGTATGAGGCCAAAGTTGGGGATGATGTCTATGGTGACGACCCAACGGTTAATGGGCTGGAGGAAATGGCAGCTGAAATGGTTGGAAAAGAGGCAGCCTTATTCGTACCATCTGGTACCATGGGGAATCAAATAGCCATTATGGCCCATACTAGCCTGGGAGATGAAATAATAGTAGGAGCCAACAGCCATATAGTTCAGTATGAGGTAGGTGCTGCCGCAAGGTTATCTGGGGTCAGCTACTCTTTGGTTGCCAATCCAGATGATAAAATATATAAGGAAGATGTATTAAAGAGGATTAGGGAAGATGATATCCACCATCCAAGAACTGGATTAATATGCTTAGAGAATGCCCTTGGAAATGGTACTGTAGTTACCCTAGAGGAGATGGAGGAAGTTTTCCAGCTGGCTAAAGAAAATAATATCCCCGTCCATTTAGATGGAGCCAGGCTTTTTAATGCTGCCACCTATTTGAAAGTAGAAGCTAAGGAAATAGCTAAATATACTGATTCTGTAACCTTTTGCCTATCTAAGGGGCTATGTTCTCCTGTAGGCTCATTACTCTGTGGGCCTAAGGACTTTATAGCTAAGGCTAGGAAGATGAGAAAGCTATTAGGCGGAGGCATGAGACAAGCAGGAGTATTGGCTGCCTGTGGTATAATTTCACTAGAAAAAATGGTCCACAGGCTGGAAGAAGACCATGAAAATGCTAGATACCTAGCCAGAAAATTAAATGGAATAGATGGTTTGTCCGTAGATTTAGATAAGGTCCAAATAAACATGGTTTTTTGCAAAATCCAGCTAGAGGATTTTAATTCCCAAGACTTTGTTAGCTATCTATTGAAAAAGGGCATAAAGGTTAACGATGATAAGGATGAATTCCGATTTGTAACCAATAAGGATGTGAATAGGGAAGACATAGATTATGTAGTAAAATGTATAGAGGAATACTTTTCATAAAAAGCGGTCCCAAATAGGGAGCGCCTTTTTGTTTAGAGTTGGTCAATAATTCAAAAAATATGAATAATATAAATATGTAGGGGTAATATTTTAATAGAGTTGGAAGCTGTAAACCATAGAATGAATAAGTATTTTGAAAGGAGATCCTAATGGATAAAGTAAAACTGGCTATTATATATTATAGTTCCACCGGAACTAATTATCAGTTAGCAAAATGGGCAGAAGAAGCAGCCAATGAATATGGAGCAGAGGTAAAGGTATTAAAGGTTCCAGAACTAGCACCACAGGCTGCTATAGATTCTAACCCAGCATGGAAGGCTCATGCTGAAGCAACTAAGGATGTTCCAGTAGCTACCCCTGACGATTTAGCTTGGGCAGATGCTATTATATTTAGCACTCCAACCCGTTATGGAAATGTGGCATCCCAGATGAAACAGTTCTTAGATACTACTGGAGGAGTATGGGCAGAGGGTAAGTTGGTAAACAAGGTGGTATCTGCTATGTCCTCAGCGGGTAATCCTCATGGAGGGCAAGAAGCAACCATTAAAAGCCTCTATGTATCCATGATGCACTGGGGAGCAATCATCGTTCCACCTGGATACACCGATAAATCCATCTATGTAGGAGGAGGAAATCCCTATGGTACTAGCGTAACAGTAGATGGAGAGGGTAAGATGGTAGAGGATGTCAAGGAGGCTGTAAAACATCAAGCAAAGCGTACATTGATGGTGGCAGAATGGATTAAAAAAGGAAGCCAATAATAATAGCTTAAATGAATAAGGATTGTAACCTTGGCTATAGGGGCAAATGATCCTATAGCCAAGGGGATTCAATCCTTATTTCTAAAAAAGAGGGGGGATTTAGTGAAGCGACTAACAAAGGTATTCTTAGTCCTATTACTAATTGCATCATTAACCATAACATTAACTGCTTGTGGTTCATCAGATACATCTGATGGAGATGTGAGTTATAAGGATGGTACTTATACTGGCCAAAGCGAAAAGAGAGAATTTGGTTATGAGGAAGCCGAAGTAACCATAGAAGGTGGCAAAATAACCAATATAGTACTTAAGAGGATGACCCCAGATGGGGAAGAAGTAGATTATGATGAATGGACTGGAGAAGATGATAGGCCTAATTTAAAACAATTTAGAATCGATATGGCAGAAGAGATGTTAGAAAAACAAAGTTACGATGTAGATGTTATCTCCACGGCTACTGAAACCTCACAGGGTTGGAAAGAAGCAGTTAAAAACGCCTTAGATCAAGCTAAATAATTAAAAGAGAGCAGAATAATCTGCTCTCTTTTAATTTGAGAAACACCAACTAGTCTTTTAACTAGAACTCATTTGACACCTTATAGGTAAACTTATTCCTGTATCTAAGGGGGGTGAGACCAGTGATCTTTTTAAAGGCCATATTATAATAATTTTGATTATTATAGCCTACAGATAAGGCTATATCTAAAAGGGATAGATTGGTGCTAACAATCAGTTCCTTGCTCTTCTCTACCCTTATCTGGTTTACAAACTGGGAATAAGTCTTACCAGTTTCCTTTTTAAATAGATGGCTAAAGTAGCTTTTATTTAAGCCTAAGTATTTTGCCATACCATCTAAACTAAGGGGCTTATCGTAATTCTTTTTTATATAATCGATAGCCCTTATTACGTGGTAATTATGTATTTTACCACCAACTTCCATGCCCAATAAAAACCCTCCTTATCTTTTGTAAATTATTGATTTATTTAGGTAAATTATAAAAACATCTAAAAATAATTATAAAAACCCAAATAAATTTAATATTTATTTTTTATTTAATGATATACTTATAACGATAATAATAATCATTATCAACGACCTGTTAGTATTAATATTATACTAGATTTTTATTGATTTTGGAAAACTAAAGAAAAAAATTTTTTCACACATTTAGGAGGGTCTATGAAAGCCAAGTACTTAGTAGTAATATTGATTATTCTTTCCATAGCATCCATATTTGTTGGGGTTAAGGATATATCTTTTTCAGACATATACCATTTAAACTATGAGGAAATAGAGATTATCTTTTTAAGCAGAATACCCAGACTTATTAGTATCGTAGTAGCAGGTGCAGGTATGAGTGTTAGCGGGCTTATTATGCAGCAGCTAACCCAGAATAGGTTTGCCTCTCCTACTACGGCAGGTACTATAGATTCAGCTAGGTTTGGTATATTGGTATCCGTTATACTATTTCCGACGGAAAGCACCATAACGAAGATGTTAATCTCCTTCATATTCGCTTTGGGAGGAACCTTTATTTTTATGGAGGTTTTAAAAAGGGTAAAATTTAAAAATGCTGTAATCATACCCCTGGTAGGAATTATGCTTGGAAACGTTATCGATTCCATAACTACCTTCCTTGCCTATAGATATGATTTGATGCAGAATATTTCTTCCTGGCTGCAGGGGAATTTTTCCATGATTATGAAAGGAAGATATGAACTTTTGTATATCAGCCTTCCATTACTAATTATAGCCTTTTTATATTCCAATAAATTTACCATAGCAGGCATGGGGGAAGATTTCTCTATTAATTTAGGATTAAACTATGAATTTGTGGTAAACCTAGGGGTTTCCATTGTAGCTTTAATTTCATCAATAGTCGTTATCACAGCGGGAAGAATCCCCTTTCTAGGTCTAATAGTGCCTAACATAGTAAGCATGTACCTTGGAGACAATCTAAGGAAGAATCTATGGCCTACGGCTTTCTTTGGAGCAATCTTTCTATTAGCCTGTGATATCCTATCTAGGCTTATAATCTATCCCTATGAAATATCCATAGGGCTTACTGTAGGTGTAATAGGTAGCTTTATTTTCCTTTATTTACTTATTAGGAGGCATAAGTGATGGAGCAGAAAAAGAAAATTTACTTACTGGCTATTGTGCTAATGGTCTTTGTAATCCTATTTATAGGCATAGGCCTAAACAGCAAAAATTGGGAGTACGCTTTATCTAGGCGGATACCCAAGATAATAGGAATCATTTTAACTGGAAGTTCCATAGCTTTTTCGTCTATAGTATTTCAGACTATAACCAACAATAGAATCCTAACCCCAAGTGTGCTTGGATTGGATTCTTTATATATCTTTATGCAAACCTTTATAGTATTCGTTTTTGGGTCTAATGCCATATTTAGCACTAATCCAAGGTTGAATTTCATATTGGCAGCAGGATTCATGGTCTTATTTTCCATAATCCTATTTAGGCTGCTCTTTAAGGGGGAGAACAAAAATATTTTTTTCCTCATACTTTTCGGGATGATAATTGGAACCTTCTTTCAAAGTCTTTCATCATTTATGCAATTTATAATAGACCCTAATGAGTTTTTAGTAGTACAAAATAGGATGTTTGCAAGCTTTAACAATATGAACACCAGTATATTATATATAGCCTTAATAGGGAAGCTATTAACCCTTATATATACCTACAGATTTTTGCCAAACTTAGATGTTCTATCTCTAGGGAGGGACAGTGCCATAAATTTAGGGGTGGATTATGACTATGTGGTAAGAAATATGTTGATTGTGGTAGCTATATTGGTATCCATATCTACAGCTTTAGTAGGGCCAATAACCTTCCTAGGATTATTAGTAGTCAATATTGCTCGTGGACTTATTAAATCCTATAAGCATAAGTACTTAGTACCGGCATCCATGTTAATTAGTTCCATCACTTTAGTGGGAGGTCAGTTCATAGCTGAAAGGGTTATGAACTTCAAAACTCCTATAAGTGTAGTCATAAACTTTGTTGGAGGTATATACTTTATCTATTTATTATTAAGGGAGGTGGAAATGTGATAGAGGTTAGAAACATAGTTAAACAATATAAAGACCACAGGGTGGTAGATGATGTAAGTTTTAAGATGGAAAAGGGTAAGATTACATCCTTCATTGGTCCTAATGGGGCAGGGAAGAGCACTATTCTATCCATAATCAGTAGGCTGATAGATAAAAATGAAGGTGAAGTATATATTGAGGGAAAGGAAATAGCTTCTTGGGATAGCAAGGAACTGGCTAAGAAGATATCCATATTAAAGCAGAACAATCATATAAATATAAGGCTTACCATAAGGGAGTTAGTAAGCTTTGGACGCTTCCCATATTCCAATGGAAGGCTTACAGCCGAGGATTGGGAACATGTAGACAATGCCATTAAATATATGAAACTAGAAGATATTCAGCATAAGTACTTAGATGAACTAAGCGGTGGCCAAAGGCAAAGGGCATATATAGCCATGGTCATAGCCCAGGATACCGAATATATCCTACTGGATGAACCCCTTAATAATTTAGATATGAAGCACTCAGTAGAGATTATGAAAACTCTCAGGAGTTTGGTAGAGGAGTTAGGAAAGACAGTGGGCATAGTCATACACGACATCAACTTTGCATCCTGTTATTCAGATTATATTATAGTTTTAGATAAAGGAAAAATA
Organism: Tissierellia bacterium; assembly: GCA_012728595.1. Lineage (GTDB taxonomy): Bacteria > Bacillota > Clostridia > Tissierellales > Tepidimicrobiaceae > Tepidimicrobium. The sequence goes on along the minus strand of JAAYEU010000017.1, from coordinate 1,471 downwards.
GTAAAAGAGGGAAGAGTAGACGAAATCATAGAAAAGGATATATTAGAAGAGGTTTACAATATTGAATTCTGTATCAAGGATATAAACAATAATCGAATCTGTGTTTATTACTAATATAAAGATAAAATATAGAGGAAAGAGGGAGTAAAGATGAATAGAAAATTTATAATCCTATTATCAATTTTGACCCTACTTATTTTAGCCGTTGGATGTAATTCTCAAGATGAAACCAGTATAAATCCTGAAGAGTCAGAAGTAGCTGAAGAAGTAGAAGGGGTAAGCCAGGTAACCGTTGAACATAGGCTAGGGGAGGCAAGTCTTCAAAAGAAGCCAGAAAGGATAATCGTATTCGACTACGCTACACTAGATACCCTAGACAAAATGGGAATCGATATAATAGGCTTACCTAAATCCAATATTCCAACCTACTTACAAAAGTACAATGACGAAAAATATCAAGATGTAGGAACCCTATTTGAGCCAAACTTTGAGAAGATATTTGAACTTGAACCAGATGTAATATTCATATCTGGTAGACAGGCAGAAGTATATGAAGAGCTAAGTGAAATTGCACCTACCGTATTCTTGGAAGTAGACGGTGCTAATTACATGGAATCCGTTACTAGGAATTTAAGAATATTGGGTGAGATATTTGAAAAAGAAGAATTCATAGAAGCTGAAATAGCCCAAATAAATGAAATGATAGAAGAATTAAATGGAAAGGTCAAGGAAGCTGGCAGCAACGCCCTAATAGTTATGGCCAATGATGGAGCTATTAGTGCCTATGGAGAAGGCTCTAGATTCGGTATAATTCATAATGAATTTGGATTTGAACCCGCTGATAAGGACATAGAGCTTAGCAATCATGGTCAGAATGTCACCTTTGAATATATACTAGAAAAGAATCCTGACTATATATTCGTAATAGACAGGGCTGCTACCACTGGCGGCAGTGTAACTGCACAACAGGTATTCGATAATGAGATAATCAAAAAGACAGCTGCCTATCAAAAGGATAAAATAGTATACCTGAGCTCTCAAATCTGGTATGTAGTATCGGGAGGACTAGGTGGAACTAAGGTCATGATAGAGGACGTAAGCACAGGCTTTGCAAGATAAATTGTAAACCTTATGTAACCTATTTTTATGAGAATATGGTATACTAGGGGCAAAAGGGAAAGGAGTGTTTGTAAATGGATAGGATGAAAAGCTATCTTATTTTAACCTTGGTAGTCTCCCTACTCTTAAGTCCCCTAGTAACTGAAGCTGACGGTAATCAGCCAATAGACTTCACCCCCACAGACAATCCAATAGATCTGGATTTTCCAGACTATATTATACCAGATTATATTAGATATGATGGAAAGATTGCCGACATTAGTACGGATGAAAATCTATTTTCCATTTGGGTTACAGATGATGAAGAAGATCCCTATAGTGGAATGGTCCTATATATTACACAGGATACCAT
>JAAYEU010000104.1 GCA_012728595.1 Tissierellia bacterium | reverse complement strand
TTAGGGAGTAGTAGAGGGAAAAATTGAGCCCACAGATTGTCATAAAGCTAGCTATAATTAGGTGGATATAGCTACTATCATAAAAGCCTACACTATTGTTTTTTATCCCAAACCCTCCAGTACCAACGGTTCCAAAGGCATGGATCATGTAATCATAAAAGGGCATTCCTCCTACCACCAATAAGGTGATTTGTATTATAGTTATAACCGAATAAATTTTATATAAAATCCTTGCACTATCCCTTACCCTGGGAACAATCCTATCTGGCCTTGGACCTGGACTTTCTGTTCTAAATAACTGGAAGGCACCTAGCCCTAACATTGGCAAAATGGCTACTGTAAAAACAAGAATCCCCATGCCTCCTATCCAATGGGTAAAGGACCTCCAAAAGAGTAAACCCTTGGGTAAGGCTTCTATATCATCAATTATACTGGCTCCTGCCGTTGTAAATCCAGATACGGATTCAAAAAAGGCATCAATCCAGGAGGGAATAGCTCCTGATAATATGAAAGGTAGGGAACCAAACAAGGATACTAATATCCATCCTAGCCCTACTATGGCCATACCCTCCTTTATTTGAACATTATCCCTATATCTAAAAGCCTTGCTCAAGATAAAACCAATGATACCAGTAACAAATATACTTATTAATAAGGCCAACCAGTCCTCAGACTTATAGTACAAGGCTATTAAAAGAGCAGGTGTCATTAATCCAGCTTCTAGCATAAGCAAATAACCTAATACCTTAGCGACTACCCCATATTCCATTAAAAAGGCCTCCTTTTTTACTTGGACGGGTTAGCTTATTTAAGATGGGCGTATCCGATGCCAGTGAAAATACGATTATTCTATCCCCTTCCTGAATTATACTATTTCCATTGGGAATATGGACCTTGCCATTGTGTACGATTGCCCCTATGATGATTCCCTTGGGTAATCCTAACTTAGCCAAAGGTTTCCCAATTATAGGTGAACCCTTGCTAATAATCATCTCAGTAACTTCTCCTTCCCCTCCTAGGAGTAAGGAAACTGAAACCACCTTGCCCCCTCTTATATATTTCAAAATATTGCTAATGGTTATATTAATGGGATTTAAAGCTATGTCTACATCTAACCTATCTACTATGTGGGCATAATTGGGCCTACTTGTTTTGGCTATGGTCTTATCTACACCAGATTGTTTTGCTACCAAGGCCATCAATAAGTTCAGTTCATCAAAGCCTGTAACCCCTATGAAGGTATCATAGGATTCTAAATCCTCCTCCTGTAGTAGATCCATATCCGTCCCATCCCCATAGATTACTAGTGTACGGTCTAACCTTTCTGCTAAGTATTCGCATCTTTCCTTATCCTTTTCAATAATGGTTGCCTTAATTCCTAACTTTTCCAGCTTCTCAGCCAAGTAGAAGCCTATATTTCCCCCTCCTAAAATAAGAACCCTTTCAGATTTAATCTTGTTTAAATTGATTCCAATTCTTTCTGCAAAATTATTTATGTTTTCACTTTCTCCAATTACATAAATTACATCATTTACTAACAACTTAGTAGAACCATATGGAATTATTAATTCCCCATTTCTAGATACGGCTGTAATTAACAGGCCCTCTAAACCCTCTATATCCATTATCCGTTTATTTATAAATGGACTGGCCTCTCCTAAGTGAAAATCTATCATGGATACCTTTCCTTTGGCAAAATCTCCAGTATAAAAATTATAGGTTTTACTTACATACCGCTTAATCTCAATGGCAGTTGCCAAATCAGGATTTATAATAAAATCGATTCCAAAATGTTCCTTTACAAAATCCAACTGTTCGATAAACTCAGGTTCCCTTATTCTTGCTATGGTTTCTTTACAATTTAGCTTTTTAGCTAGGGTGCATATGAGGGTATTGACCTCGTCGCTATCTGTAGCAGCTACAAGTAAGTCATAGCTTCCTACATCTAACTCCTTTAGCCTTCCCAGCTCTATTCCATTGGCTTGAATTGTAAACACATCTAAGTGACTACCAACCCTCTTTAATATATCCTCATTTTTATCGACTAGGGTCACATCCATATCCTCATGATTCATGGCCTCAGCTAATTTATATCCTAATTTACCTGCTCCTACAATCATTACCTTCATGTAATCATCTCCCAATACTCATAGATTTAGCAATATTATAACAGTTATACAATTAATAAAAAAGCTTTTATATATTATTTGTTCCCTATAATAATTTAATTGGATACTTTTAAATAATCCTTTTTTATAGGAATTTGTAATGCCACTTACTGGCATGCTATGATATAATTATGGCAAATAAATCTTATAGTGGGGTTATATTATGGTTGTTAAT
>JAAYEU010000103.1 GCA_012728595.1 Tissierellia bacterium | reverse complement strand
GGTTCTCTAGGCGGCTATATAGACGCCAGGGATAAGCTAGTGGTGGAATACAGGACTAGGCTCAATATCTTGGTAGGAGAGCTGGCATCAAGCATAAATGCCCTCCATAAATTAGGCTATGACTTAGAAGGGGCACAAGACAGAATAGACTTCTTTGAAATAGGGGATCCAAAGGATCCAGCAGCAACCATAAAAGTCAATCCTCAACTAGCTGATTTCAATAAAATTGCAGTAGGCACAAGCCCTGCCAGGGGCGATGGAAATATAGCCAAGGCAATTTTGGATTTGAGAGACATAAATATATACGCAGATTACCAAAGCTATATTTCCAATCCCGATGGATATGAATATGAGGTTATTTTAGAAAGTTCAATAGATGAGGTATTAGAAAACATCAATAATAAAGCCGGCAACATGAATCCAGACGGCTTCTACCGAGAGCTAATCCTAAGCCTAGCCCTAGAAAGAGAACAAGCAAGAGACATGGTCCTAAACCAAACCATACTAACAGACCAAATAAGGGAAAGAAAGGAAGAGATATCCAGCGTATCCCTAGACGAAGAAATGGCAAACATGCTGAAATATCAACACTCTTATATAGCTAATTCCAGGGTGATTAATGCTATAGATGAGATGATTGAGACGATTGTGAATAGACTCGGAATAGTTGGAAGATAACGTAAAATTTTTGCGAAAGGATTGAGCAAATATGCACTTCGGATTCAATACTGCTGTGAGGTCATTACTGGCCAGTCAAAGGTCTTTATATATAGTCAATCATAATATCAGCAATATGAACACAAAAGGCTATTCAAGACAACAAGGAGCCCAAAGGGCTACCTCCCCTTACAGCTTACCAGGAATAGGCTTTCTAGGTACTGGTACGGAAATATACGATATTTCCCGGGTAAGGGATTCCTATGTGGATTTTAAATACTGGAATGAAAACGCCCCAAGGGGAGAATGGCTAATCAAAAGGGATACCCTATCCGAATTGGAAAAGCTCTTTGGAGAACCTTCAGATAGCAGTTTCAGAAGGTATCTAGACGACTTTTTTACTGCCCTAGACAACATGAGTAAAAATCCATCAGACTTTTCCTACAGAGAACCGGTTAGGGAAAATGCCCTGGCTCTTACTAAGCATATAAACGAAACGGCAGCCAGATTGCATGAATTAAGGGAAGAAACCAAAGTTTCCATAGATACTAAGGTTAGAAAGATTAACAGCATAGCTACCCAAATTGCTTCATTAAATAGGCAGATTTACTCCAATGAATTAGATGGAAGAAAGGCCAACGACCTAAGGGATAGAAGGGATTTACTAATAGATGAATTATCCCAAATAGTCAACGTAAGGGTAGACGAATCTAAAGATGGAAAGCTTAGGGTAAACATAAGCGGCGTATCCATAGTAGACCATACGGATGTAAACTATATGAGTGTAGATGTAGACGAAGATACTGATATTATATCCATTAGGTGGAGCAATGGGAGTTCAGTAAAACTTCGCTCAGGAGAATTAAAGGGATTATTGGACTTATATAATGGAGATGGACAAAACAACACCTATAGGGGCATACCCTATTATCAGAGAAAATTGAATGATTTTGCTTTAGGATTTGCAGAAGGATTTAATGCTCAGCATAGACTAGGATTTACCCTGGAAGGGAATGCTGAAGTTAACTTTTTCCATATATCTGATTCAGATAACCCAGCAGCAACTATAACCCTACACCAAGATATATTGACGGATTTAGCCAATATTGCAGCAGCAGGAAGTTCTCCAGGTAATGCAGAGGATAATAGAAATCTATTAGAATTAATAGCCCAAAGGGATAATGGAGATTTCTTCTATGGAATTCAAGATACACATGGAGAAGATTTTCCTAAAGGAACTCCAGACGACTTCCTAAAATCCATAATCTCAAACTTAGCCGTAGACAGCATGCAGGGAATTAGGATGTACGACACCCAAAACCTAATCCTTAAAAATATAGAATCCAAAAGAGCCTCCAT
>JAAYEU010000102.1 GCA_012728595.1 Tissierellia bacterium | reverse complement strand
TCCCAGCTCTATTCCATTGGCTTGAATTGTAAACACATCTAAGTGACTACCAACCCTCTTTAATATATCCTCATTTTTATCGACTAGGGTCACATCCATATCCTCATGACTCATGGCCTCAGCTAATTTATATCCTAATTTACCTGCTCCTACAATCATTACCTTCATGCAATCATCTCCCAATACTCATAGATTTAGCAATATTATAGCAGTTATACAATTAATAAAAAAGCTTTTATATATTATTTGTTCCCCATAATAATTTAATTGGATACTTTTAAATAATCCTTTTTTATAGGAATTTGTAATGCCACTTACTGGCATGCTATGATATAATTATGGCAAATAAATCTTATAGTGGGGTTATATTATGGTTGTTAATAAATTTTTTCTACTCTTTTTAAGTTTATTGTTATTACTTCTCCTAGGAGGCTGTTCTGAAGATTTTACCTGTTCCATACTCAATTGTAAGATTAAAACTGGAGAAGAGATTACAATTTTTATTGCAGCAGATCCCCACCATCTTTCTAAAAAAACCTATGATGATGGAAAAGCCTTCGACTGGTTTGTTAATTCTGGAGACGGGAAACTACTCCATTATACAGATGAGATAATAGATGCCTTTACACTGGATATTGAAAATAGTCAGCCTGATATTTTAATTGTACCCGGAGATTTAACCTGTAATGGAGAAAGGGAAAGCCATTTGGAGATGGCAGAAAAATTGGATGCTATTCAAAAACGGGGAGTCCAAGTATTTGTAATACCTGGTAACCATGATATAGAGAATCCTTGGGCAAGACATTATTTTGGAGATGAGATGATTAAGATAGATTCCATTACGGATAAAGAATTTGTAGAAATCTACGGTTCCTTTGGCTATAAGGATGCAATTTCTAGGGACAACCATTCCTTAAGCTATCTGGCAGCCCCTGCAGAGGATGTTTGGCTTTTGATGTTAGATTCGGCCAAATACAAACGGAATAAGGTAAGAACTGCACCAGAAATGGGTGGAGAAATATCTGCTAAAAGCTTTAACTGGATAAGGGAGTGTGCTAAGCTTGCAAAGGAAAATAATGCCCAAATCATTGCAATCATGCACCATAGTTTAATGGACCATAATGAAGTAGTGAATGAAAATTATACCATAGATAATAGCCAAGAAGTGGTAAACCTTCTTATAGATTGTAATATACAAATTGTATTATCAGGCCATATCCATATACAGGATATAAAGTCCTATAGGAGGGAGAGCAAAATAATCTACGATATTGCCACATCCTGCCTAGTAGCCTTCCCTAACCAATACGGAGTTTTAAAATTTATACCTAACAAGGGTTTTGAATACACGACTAGGCGAGTAGATGTTTATGCCTGGGCCTGGGAAAATGAAATTAAGGATAGGAATTTAAATAATTTCAATAAATATTCTAGGGATTTCTTTAGACGCCGGTCCTATGATAAATATTACGACTCCTTACTTGAAATAAGTAAGTTCTCAGACAGGGAGATGAAAGCCATATCGGAAACAGTTGCTGAACTCAACTTAAAATATTTTGCAGGCTTTAGGAATAGCCTTTTACACGATATCTTTACAACTGAAGGTTTTAAAATCCTGTTAGATACTGCTCCATTTTCCATAAGGGATTATGTATTGAGCATGTTCGATGATGAAAGGACAGATAATAACAAGATATTCATTCCCCTGAAATCCTATTAAAAAAATCTATAAGCCCAATTTATAGATTTTATCTTATTATTAGTATTTTTTATAATAAATTGGGTATCTATAATTTAAATTAATAATGATTTTAGGGAGTGATTTGGGTGAAAAGAGTTATAAGCATTGAGTACTGTACGGCTTGAGGCTACTTACCAAGAGCAGTTGCTCTTTCTGAAAACCTATTAGGAGAGCATAAAAATAAAATTTCTGAGCTGAAAATAATTCCCTCTTCAAATGGAGTATTTGAAGTAACCCTTGACGGTGAATTAATATTTTCTAAGAAGGAATTGGATAGGTTTCCCGAGGAAAATGAAGTGGAAAATATTATAAAGGAAAAATTGGACTAATTATTAACTATCCCCTTCATTCGTTTGATGAAGGGGATATTAATGCCCGTTTTTAATCAAACCTATAGATGATGAACTTTTCCCTTATGTCATCCGCTCCCGGTACCCTGATTTTATTTAGTGTTCTAAAGGATTTTTGATTTTTTAGGAATTCTTTATACTTAGGCATCGGATAATATAGCACAACATCGGCCAATCGAGGATGCTTCTCTAAGGATTGCAAAATATTATTAAATACCTTTTTAAAAATTTCAACAGTAAATGGATTAAAAAAATAAAAGACATTTTCTTCTGGCTTTATTTCATAATCCTCAGCCAGTCCATATTCAAAGCGTATCGGTGCCTTTATGTGCTTTGCTTTATGTCTATATCTCATCTTATTATCAAGGGCTTCATCATAGGTGGTGGGATTGGCTTCAATCCCCGTTACCGGTACATGAAAGCGGTTATGGATATAGAAGGCCACCCTCCCCCTACCAGACCCAAAATCTACAACCCTATCATTTTTATCGAGCTTATATACCTGAAAGAGTGCTTCTAAGGCTTTATAGGGGGTAGCTTCATAGCGATTGTAATTGGTCTTTCCTCGCCATTCTCTAATTCCAACAGTCTTTATACCTAATAGTTTATCAAAGTTTCTGTCAGCCATTGTTTCCTCCCTTATTTTCACTAACTATTTATGCATCTAATTTAACATTATATCATAAAAAGACATGTCTAGTAGGGAAGGTAAAATTACTAGTATTAATAGTAGGTAGATAAAGAATCAAATAAACAAAGCCTAAACTCCTCCAAGAGTTAAGGCTTAGTTTATTAAGTAAGGGGTTTGTGCATTTCTGCTTTTTGAACCTTCTGTGTTTCCACTTCTTCTAACATTTTTCTTTTTTCTTGCCTGTTCTTCATATACTCTTGCCAGCTGCCAAGGATGCCGCCATATAGGGTTCCAGTACCGCCAATTAGGGTATATAATAGGGCATTGGTTGAATAGGCAATACTTAATAATTCAGTATTAGCAAATCTATTAAAGGTTCCAAACATCAAGCCTGATAGGCCTGCAGATATACCTGCTACATATATGGCAATCATCTTATACCTTTCTATCCTATAGCCTAAAAATTCTGCCCTCTGCTCATTTTCACGAATAGCAACTATCACCTTTCCAGTTGGGGATGAAATAAACCTTCTCAATACTATAATCATTACTACTAAAAAACCTAAGGCGAAGTAATAGAAGAATGTCCTGTCTGAGATAAGCCCTGGCACCCTAAATGTTAGTCCATCGGTACCGTTGGTAACATCCCTCCAATTTTCTGCAATATCAACAAAGGCTGCTGCATCTGAAGAAGAAGCACATCCTACTAATATATCGACCTTATCCTGGTCTAATAACTTTATTGCCCTTTCCCTTGCAACATCGGGAACGTTTGTAGTATCTTCCCATATAACTTCAATAGGTCTTCCTGCAACTTCCATGGTTCCATCAGTACAATATTCTAAGCCAAGTGTAAATCCTTTCTGAGTTTGTTCACCATAATCCTGCAAAGCACCACTTAACATTGTACTTCTTCTTATTGGCATTAGCTTTTACGTGGGTAGAATCTATGAAGACTGCATCTGTATCTATGAATCCTGCATCTATTGCTTGTTCTAGGATACGCATAAATATTTTTTCAAATACGTCTGTATCTTTAAATCTTCTAAC
>JAAYEU010000016.1 GCA_012728595.1 Tissierellia bacterium | reverse complement strand
TTAGAAAGGTGGAGGACTATTGGAAGGACAAATGAATAGTAAAAGGATTATTGCATTAATTATAGTATTGGCATTAGCTATCGGTGGCTTGGCAAGCGTAAAGCTCAGTCTAGGCAATAAGGACGTAGTGGCCTTAGTTGGGAATGAAAAGATTACTAAGGACGACCTATACGACTTCTTAGTTAAGGCCAATGGTTCAAATGCCCTTGATGTTTTAATCATCAATAAAATCATCGAATTGGAATCCAAAAAGGAAAATATCAAGGTTACCAAGGATGAAATCGATGAACAAAAAAACAAGATGGTTGAAAGCATGGGAGGGCAAGATGCTTACGAATCAGCCCTTCAGTTTTATGGGGTATCGGAAGATGACTTAATGGATGATATTGAAAAGAACCTCTATCTTAAAAAGTTATTAGAACCTAGAATCCCCATTACTGAAGAGGAAATGAAGGAATACTTTGAAGAGAATAAGGATTCCTTAGGGCAGGAAGAAGAGGTAAAAGCTCGCCACATACTAGTGGAAAGTGAAGAAACTGCCTTGGAAGTAAAGAAAAAGCTAGATGAAGGGGAAGATTTTGGGGAATTAGCCAAGGAATATTCTACCGACACAAGCAATAGCCAGCAAGGTGGAGATTTAGGCTTCTTTGGAAAGGGTAAAATGGTAAAGGAATTTGAAGATGCAGCCTTTTCCTTAGAAATTGGAGAAATCAGTGAACCTGTAAAGACTGAGTTTGGCTACCACATTATCAAGGTAGAAGATAGGAAGGAAGCAGAAGAAGCCGATTTCGAAAAGAGTAAAGATGAGATAAAGGATATGATATTCCAAGAGAGATTCCAAGAAGCTTATGATACTTGGTTACAAGAAAAATTAGAAGAATATGAAATTCAAACCTTCTTATAAGGTATTATAAAAACTGGACAAGGTTAATTCCTTGTCCAGTTTTATTTAAATCTTCCCTTTAGCCCAATATATTGATCGAATATCAGCCTACTTACCCTTGCTCCAAACCTATAGGATTCATGGTCTTGATAATATAGGCTGTCATTAAATTCCTTGGTAAATATACAGATTACATATCCACCATAGGGTGTATAAACTATGCCTCCATCGTTTCTGCAGGCATCCATGCTTCCACTTTTAGAGGCGATAGCAATCAGCTCTTCATCCCCGGTGTTTTCTGAATCCAGATAGTATTGGGGAAGCCCTCTTGTAAGCATGGTATTATAGTGCTGCCTCTTAAATATCTCTATCATCTGCTGGGAGATTTCTTGGCTCCATAACTCTCCTTTATATAGTTTTTCGAAAAAGAGACCATAATCCCTTGGGGTGGTAGTTCCCAATTTTTCATACCTTTCAAAATCTATCCTATTATGAAGGACTGTGTCCTTAAGGCCTAAATCCTCACAAGTATTATTTATATTATCAATTCCTAAGAAATCTATTAGCATATTGGTAGCCACATTGTCGCTGACTATTATCATAAGGGTGGCAACGGACTTTGCATCCAGCTTGGTTCCATAACTTAAATCCCTTAAAACCCCACTTCCTACTACATAATGCTCCTCGGTATATTCTAATAGATCACTAGGACTAACCTTTCCCTCATAGATTTGCCGATATAGTTCTGCTAATACGAATACCTTTATACAGCTGGCCGACTCAAACTTGTCTTGAGAATTGATATCTATAACATTTCCTCTAAAATCATTGGCATAAAAGCCAAGCTTTCCACTAAAATTGTAGACTTCAGCCTGAATTCTAGCTTCCAAAGATAACTTATCCATATTATCCCTCCAGTAGACTTATTTAATATCTAATTCGACAGATATATGGATAGTCCTCTATTTTTCTTATGAATTTTCATCTTCTTCTTGGACTTGTAAGTCTGAATCAAGCTTCTTTGCTGCTGGAAGGATTATAGTTATTCTGGTTCCTATGTTTACTCTACTGATTACTTCGAAGTAGCCTTCATGCCTTTCAATTATCCACTTGGCTATGGACAGGCCTAAGCCTGCCCCTCCCGTTTCCCTTGCCCTAGATTGGTCTGAACGGTAGAAGCGGTCGAATATATGGGGCAGATTTTCAGCATCTATTCCAATGCCATTATCTTGGACCACAATATGCACGCTATCATCCTTATCATGAACCCTTAGGATGATTTCATCTCCAGTAGGGGTATATTTTATGCTATTGTCAACCAGTATTCTAATGGCCTGCTTTATAAGCTGCCTATCTGCATTGATATAGGCTGGGGTCAATTCCATGTGAAACTCATGGCTCTTATCAATTAGCTGGGCTTCTCTGACTATTTGGTCTACCAGTTCTGATGCATCCAATACCTCTTTGTGTAATTGGATGGTTTCGTTGTCTCCCCTGGCAAGGAAGAGTAGTTTTTCCACTAACTCCTTCATATTTTGAGCTTCTGTTTTAATTGCATCGATGGATTCCTGCAGAGTCTTCTCATCCTTTTTCCCCCACCTGTCTAAGAGGTTTGCATATCCCTGGATGACCGATATGGGGGTTCTCAATTCATGGGAAGCATCGGAAACAAACCTAACTTGAGACTGATACGCCGCATTGATCCTATTGAGCATCTGGTTTATGGCAGCGGCTAAATCCTTCAACTCCGATTGTGAACTATCAACAGATATACGGCTATCCAGCTTATTTGCATCAATCTCACTAATGGCTCCTGTCAAGTCCTTAATATAGGCTCCCTGTCTTAAGGAGGATACCTCCCTATTAAGGCTTTTAGCCCTTTCCGATAGCTCTTCTATAGGTTTTAAAGTCTTTCTTATCATCCTGGAGCCCTTACCTATATTTCCAATCAATATCAACAGTTCAAAAAATATTATTATGGCAAATAGGATTAAGAGGACTTTAATATTGGGACCTAGGGAATAAACAAGCTGATAGGATTTTCCGTCCATACTAAATCCAATGATGTATTTTACTAAATCTATCCTTTCAAGTAATCTTAGCCCTTCTTCCCTAGGTATATCTATAGCCCTTTTTGCCCCCTTAATCTTTACAGGCAATCTTTCCTCTATACTAAGGGGGATGGTTAAACCCCTTGCTAATTCTTCTCCTTCTATCAGCCTATAGTTATTGGTATGCTCTATAAGTTCTAAATTAGAGGGTGTATTTTCTATTATATTAATTATATCCTGGGTCCCCTCTTCTACCTTCCACAGGCTGATGCCAAAAACAATGAAAAGGATAAGTATGTTGATGGATAAAAAGGCAGAAAGAAGCCTTAAAAGCATCCCTAGATTCAGTTTAATAACAAGGGATGAACGTATTTTATTGGTCAAATTAGTCGATGTCTTATTTCTATCACTCATCTTTAATTACATACCCCACTCCCCGAACTGTATGTATTATCTTTAGTCCAAAGGGCTCTTCGATTTTAGCCCTAATGTATCTAATATATACATCTACTGCATTGGTTCCACCAGAAAAATCATAGCCCCATATCTCCTCTAAAATCCTTTCTCGACTAAGTACTATGTCCTTGTTCTCCAATAGATAATGGAGTAAGTCGAATTCCCTTTTGGTTAGATGGACTAGATTATCCTTTACCCATACTTCCCTCTTCATAGAATCTAGCTTTAAATGCCCTATCACCAATTGGGAAGAACCTTTGTCCTTATTTGCCCTATTTCTGTTTCTAAGGGCAACCCGAATCCTTGCCAATAATTCCTCTATGGCAAAGGGCTTGGTAATGTAATCGTCGGCCCCTCCATCTAATCCCGTTACCTTATCTACTACTGCATCCCTAGCAGTTAACATGATTATGGGTATGTCGGAAAACTGCCTAATCCTTCTAAGGACCTCCATTCCATTGATACCCGGAAGCATGATATCCAGTAAAATTAAATCGAAGGGCTGGGTTTTAACAAGCTCCAACCCATCCCTTCCATTAAAGGCCTTTTCCACTTCATAGCCTTCGTATTTAAGTTCCAATTCGATAAAACGGGCTATCTTTTCCTCATCTTCAATTATCAGAATTCTCTCCATCTGACTTCTCACCTTTTACTTCCCTTTTAAAGTTCTCAGCAGCATCTGCTACCGAATCCATGGCTCGGTTAACACTTTTCCTTCCTAGGTCTGGGCCAGTAAATACATACCTATAGCCGAAAAATAGACCAAGTACTGTAATTGGTATTGTTATCCAGAAGGTAAATATTATCAAAATTGCTAATACGGTTACAGGGATGGTCATTATTTGTTCCCCATCCTTTATAACTACAAAATGGTTTCTATTTCCCCTATTGATTAAGTCGCCACACCATCTGAAAAACTTACCTACTAACTCTCCGAAGGACAAGCCGTATTCCTTCTTTGGGCTATCCTTTTCTGCTTGATTAAAGTCATCTTGATTTCTATTTTCTTGGGACTCTTTAGAACTATAATATCCTCCACCTGCTGGTGGCTTGATGAGATTCTTTTTTTCAAGGTTGATTATAGCTTGAAGTATATCTCCGTTAGTTTCTTCCAAAGCTTTTTTGGCTTCATCGTATGAAATATTAGCTCTTTTACGCAATTTTTCAACTTGCTCTAAAGTTATCATATACATAACCTCCTGTTATTTGATGTGGTTTCATTATAGCAACAGAGGTTTAGAATAAGATTTGAAAAAGATTAAAATTTGATTAAAATTATAAATTTATCTTGTTTTTGCCATTATATCATATGATAAATGGCCTTTCAATGAATGGAAACCTTCATGATAAGAAAAGTTTGCAACAAAAAATATATTGTATGTAATATATAATAGAATTTCATTTAATAGATTGTATTTATAATTATTTATGCTAGAATATTGAATTGTAATATTATAAATATTTTGAATAGTGGAGGTATTTCAATGGCTACTGTATCAAGATTTAAAAGGAATCAAATCAACAAGAATAACCCTATCTTTTCCCCAATTAGAAGTACTGTAGAAACTGCCTTTTACGGAAATAATGTAGTAAAGGTAAATTCCCTTAAAGAAGCCTATAAGTTGGCCAAAAATTCTCCTGGCACCATAGTTACCGACATGCCAGTACATAGGCCTGAAGAAATAGGCTTGGATGCAGATGCAAAGATTCTACTTTTTAATGATGGTGGAGTTACCGGCAGGACTGCTGCAGCAAGAAGGATTATTGGAGACCCAAATATCAACGCTTCTGAATATGCAGAAATAATAAGAGATGCAGTTTATAATACTAGATTTCGCAAACTATACCATGCTGAAGCTGTGATTGGCTTGGATAAGGATTTTATGGTCAAAGCCCATCTGTTAGTTCCTGAAGGCTTTGAGAACACCCTATGTAACTGGTTGCTCAACTTTCAACACATAAATGAAAAGTATGCCAAAATGTATGAAGAGTCAACTCAATTTAAGGATGAAGGGGATATTTACATATTATCTGTACCAGATTGGAAGGATGCAAATCATCCTCTTGGCCTTGCCATATTCGATCCCGAGCACAATTGTGCCTGCATATTAGGGATGAAATACTTTGGTGAGCATAAAAAGGGAACCCTCACCCTAGCCTGGGGAATTGCCAATCGGCATGGCTATGCCTCCTGCCATGGTGGATTAAAAAGGTATGATATAGATGGAAAGAATAAATATACGGTAGGAGTCTTTGGCCTATCTGGTTCTGGCAAGTCTACCATTACCCATGAAAAGCACGGTGGCAAATACGATATAACCATATTACACGATGATGCTTATATAATATCCACGGAAAATGGCTCCTCCGTTGCCTTGGAACCTTCCTACTTCGATAAAACTCAGGATTATCCACTGGATTCACCAGCTAATAAATACTTAATCACCGTCCAAAACTGTGGAGCTACCTTAGACGAAGAGGGCAAGTGTGTTATAGTGACTGAAGACATCAGAAATGGCAACGGCCGTGCAATAAAATCTAAATTATGGGCAGATAATAGAGTGGACAAGGTAGAAGAGCCAGTAGATGCTATTATATGGCTAATGAAGGACCCTGCCCTACCACCTGTATTAAAGATAAACGATCCAACCCTAGCAGCTGTAATGGGTGCTACTTTGGCAACTAAGAGAAGTTCTGCTGAAAGGTTAACTAAGGATGTGGACAAGGATGCCCTAGTAATCGAATGCTACGCCAATCCCTTCCGCACCTATCCATTAAAGGATGACTACACTAAGTTCAAGGAACTATTTGAAAAAAGAGAAGTAGACTGCTTTATATTCAATACAGGCCATTACCTAGACAAGAAGGTACCAAAGGAAGTTACCCTAAAGGCGCTTGAAGACATAGTTGAAGGTAAAGCAGAATTCAAAGCCTGGGGAAGCCTTTCCAACATGGAATACCTTGAGATAGAAGGCTTTCCAGTGAATATGGAAGATAAAGCTTATATAGAAAAGCTTAACAATAGCATAGATTACAGGATACAATTCTTAGAATCCCTTAAGGGAAAAAGGGACGAACTACCTGAGGAGACTTTGGATGTTTTATATAAGATGAAAAAAGAAATATGCGACTAAAGATCGCAAATTGTGAATCGTGAATTAAAATTTTGAATTAGAATTTTGGGACCATGCTTAAGATTTTAAGCATGGTCTTTTTTATGTATAAATTATGGATTTAGATAAAGACCTGAAAAACCCACATAAAAAAGTTAAGCTGCTCGATCCAACAAAAGGACTTCAAAGTCTAGGCCTGACTATTGTGCATTGTAAATTGTATATTGGTTAAAGTTATCAATTGAATAAAATTGTAAATTGTACATTGGCTTAGAGTGGTTATCTCCGGCATATTTATAAAGAACGGCATCTCCGGCGAAAGATTTGGCCAATATCACGACACGGGAAAAAATAGGTTTGTAAACTCGCTTCGCTCAAACAGTACAAACCTAAACAATTTTTTCCCTTAGTCGGATATTGGCACAAATCTCTCGCAAGTCGAGCCTTTTCTTTATAAATATGCCTCCTTC
>JAAYEU010000101.1 GCA_012728595.1 Tissierellia bacterium | reverse complement strand
CTTCACCATAACTATTGGCACCGATGTGGATGCTATTTATGACAAGGTAGAGGAGTTTATAAACCAATATAATGAACTGGTAGAAAAGACCAACAAGCTATTAGGTGAAAAGAGATATAGGGACTATCCGCCTTTGACTGCTGAACAGAAGAAGGAAATGGATAAGTCCGACATAGAGCTGTGGGAGGAAAAGGCAAAATCAGGACTTCTTAGAAATGACAGCATTATTCAAAGTACTATGCTAAGCGTAAGGCAATCCCTATACGAGTTATCAGCAGGCATAGAGGGAAGCTTTAAGCTTATTACTGATATTGGCATATCTACAGAAAAGTATTCCAGAGGAAGTGCTGGTGGTAAGCTGGTAATAGATGAGCAAAAATTAAGACAGGCTATTGCCGATGACCCAGAAGGGGTAATGGAGTTATTATTTAAGGAAAGCAATCCAGAAGTAGTGGAAACCTTAGAGGATGGTAAGGAAATAAAACAAATAGGCGGTCTTGTAACCAGAATTTACGACAACTTAATCGTTGGTATGGAGGAGATAATCAAGAAATCTGGAACTGGAGGCGAGAACGACCTACTTAGAGGGGTTAAAGGCAATATATTAATGGATTTCATCACAGAATATGGAAGCATCAGCATGCTTGATAAGGATATATTACAATATAGTAGAAGGATAGATGATTTAAATGACATGCTCTTTAGAAAGGAGAACCACTACTATATTAAGTTTACCGCTATGGAAAGGGCCATAAGCCGAATGAATCAGCAAAGTCTGTGGTTGATGCAACAGTTTTCATCTTATTAGAGGACACAATAGGAAAGGATGGGGAAGATGACTTATAATGCTCTAAACCAATATAAGCAGAATGCAGTTTTTACAGCTACTCCTGAAGAGTTGACCCTCATGCTTTATGATGGATGTATCAAGTTTTTAAATATTGCTAAATACAATATTGAAAAGAAGGATATTGAAAAAGCCCATAATGCCCTTATAAGAGCCCAGGATATAGTGATAGAATTGGACTCTTCCCTTAATATGCAATATGAGATATCCAATAATTTAAGGCAACTCTATAACTTTGTAAGGGAAAAGCTTATCGATGCCAATATAAATAAGAAGGTAGAACCAATAGACGAAGCTTTAGAGATAGTCTCCGAATTAAGGGATACATGGAAAGAGGCCATGAAGCAAGTCAAAAAACAGGTCTACAAGAATAGGCAGGTGTAGACTATGACTAAGGAGAGAATCGATAAATTAATAGCCATAACTAAGAAGAAAAGAGAATTGTTAGATAGCCTATTAACCCTTACAAATAAGCAGACTCTAGAGATAGAGAAGGAGGAAATGGACAAGCTAAACTATATATTGGATAAAAAAGATGGAATTATCAAGGAAATAGATAGATTGGATTTAGATTTTGTAAATATATTTTCTCAGATTAAAAGGGATCACTCCATTGAAAAGATTGGGGAATTGGATGTTGAGGTTTATCCTAATTTGAAGGAATTAAAGGAAGAAGTAAAGGAGATAACCTCTATCTTAGCATCCCTTTCCCTGATTGATGAAAAGAACACCAAGTTCATAAAGGAGAAGCTAAAGGAAACCAAATTGGAATTGAAGAAGGTAAAGGATGGTAAAAAAGCCTATAAAGGCTATAATCCCACCATGGTAGGGAGTATGTTAATTGATGAAAAAAAATGAGTTAGCTTAGCCTAGCTCATTTTTTGCTTTTTTATGGATAAGATAAAGGGGGGATATATGACAATTTCTACAAAATCTATGTAAATAATAATTTCAAAAGGGGAATGTGGTCGAAAAAAATAGAAGAAAATACTTATTCAGATATTATTAAGATATTAATCCACAAGGGAAAGGTGTTGATAGCAATTACCCACAAATCAGTCCACATTATCCACAGAAAGTCATAAAACTTATCCACAAAATATATACATATTGTTGTTAGTTAAATTTATAGCAGGGACCAAATTTTTTGTTTACATATCCATGGAATATGGGTATTATATATAAATAAAGGGTATAGGCCTTGTGCTTATATGAAAGGAGCTGGGGTTTATGAAACTTAATTTTGTTGGGAAGAACATGGAGGTTACTCAAGCTTTAAAGGACATTACAGAAAAGAAATTAAGTAAACTCGACAAATATTTTAAACAGGATGCAGAAGGTAATGTAATCTATAGCGTTGAAAGAAACAGAAAGATTTTCGAAGTTACCATAAACCTACCTGGAACAATACTTAGGGCTGAAGAAGCCAGCGAGGATATGTACGCATCCATCGACAAGGCAGTGGATGTATTGGAGAGGCAGATTAGAAAGTATAAGACCAGACTTCAAAAGAGGTATAATAACGGAGAGACCATAAGATTTGAAAACATAGCGCCCTTAACAGAGGAGGAAGAAGAGGAAGACAGGCCCAAAGTAGTCAAGACCAAGCGATTCGATATGAAGCCAATGGATGTGGAGGAAGCCATTTTACAGATGGAATTACTTAGACATAACTTCTTCGTATTCTTAAATGCCGATACAGACGACTTAAACGTAATCTATAAGCGAAAAGATGGAAACTATGGGTTGATTGAGCCAGAATTTTAAATCCAATTTAATATAGATGACAATTGCAGGATTTAATCCTGCAATTTTTATTGCCATCTTTGTGTTTAAACATTTGACTTGTTTGAAATATTAATAAATGATAAAATATATTGATGTAGATTTTATATACTATAGTTAAATTGAAAGGCGGTAAAAGTATGTTAGGCTTTTTGAATAAGATATTGGGTTCCTATAGCGAGAGAGAATTGAAGCGAATAGAACCCTTGGTAAAAAGGATTGAATCCTTAGATGAGGAGATGCAAAAGTTATCCGATGAAGAGTTAAGGGGAAAGACCATGGAATTTCAACAAAGACTAGAAGAGGGAGAGACTCTAGATGATTTGCTTCCAGAAGCCTTTGCCGTAGTAAGGGAAGCAGCCCATAGGACTTTAGGTATGAAGCATTTCAGGGTTCAATTGATGGGAGGCATCATCCTTCATCAGGGTAGGATTGCAGAGATGAAAACTGGAGAGGGAAAAACTCTAGTAGCCACTTTACCTGCCTATTTAAATGCACTAACGGGTAATGGTGTACACATTGTAACGGTTAACGACTATTTAGCCAAAAGGGATAGACAGTGGATGGGAAAGGTATATGAATTCCTAGGTTTAACCGTTGGCTGTATAGTCCATGGAATGAATAAAGAGGAAAGGAAAAAAGCCTACAATTGTCATATTACCTATGGAACCAATAATGAATTTGGATTCGATTACCTTAGGGATAATATGGTCATATATAAGGAGGAGATGGTACAGAGAAAGCTTAACTATGCCATCATAGACGAGGTAGATAGTATCTTAATAGACGAAGCTAGAACTCCTCTAATAATTTCTGGCCAAGGAGAACAGTCTACTAAATTATATGAAGCAGCCGATGCTTTTGTAATGACTCTAACAGGAAGGGTAATAGACCCCACTGAGGAAAGAAGGGACCCCTTCGATAGGGAGATAAAGGAAGAAACGGTAGACTTTTTAATAGATGAAAAGGCAAGAACCTGCATGTTAACTGAAAAGGGAACCCTAAAGGCGGAAAGCTACTTTGGACTGGAAAACCTAGCCGATCCTAACAATATGGAAATAGCCCACCATATAAACCAGGCCTTAAAGGCAAGGCATATAATGAAAAGGGATATAGACTATGTAGTAAAAGATGGAGAGGTTATAATAGTAGACGAGTTTACAGGAAGACTTATGCATGGTAGAAGGTATAGCGAGGGATTACACCAGGCTATAGAGGCTAAGGAAAAGTTAAAGATTAAATCTGAATCCAAGACCTTAGCAACCATCACCTTCCAAAATTACTTCAGGATGTATGAGAAATTAGCTGGGATGACGGGAACTGCTAAAACTGAAGAAGAAGAGTTTAGAGAAATATATGGAATGGACGTAGTGGAGATTCCAACTAACAAGCCAGTTATAAGGGAGGATTATCCCGATGTAGTATATAAAAATGAGGAAGCTAAGTTTAGGGCAATTGTAGAGGAAATCAAGGAAAAACATAAAATTGGCCAGCCGGTATTAGTTGGTACTATTTCCATCGAAAAGTCAGAACTACTTAGCCGGATGTTAAAGAGGGAAGGAATTCCCCATGAAGTATTAAACGCTAAACATCATGAAAGGGAAGCGGAAATCGTAGCCCAAGCAGGAAGGTTTGGAGCTATTACCATAGCAACCAATATGGCAGGAAGGGGAACGGACATCGTACTGGGAGGAAACCCAGAATACTTGGCTAAGATGGAACTTAAGAAGAGAGGATATAGGGATGAAGTAATAGCCATGGTGGATAGCTTCATAGAGACGGATGATGAGGAGGTTATTAAGGCTAAGGAAGAGTATAAAAAATACTATGACAAGTTTAAAGAGGAAACGGAAAAAGATGCAGAAAAGGTAATAAAGGTAGGAGGCCTTCATATAATAGGTACGGAAAGGCATGAATCAAGAAGGATAGACAACCAGCTTAGGGGGCGTGCCGGAAGGCAGGGAGACCCAGGTTCTTCAAGATTCTATATCTCCTTAGAGGACGACTTGATGAGGCTCTTTGGTGGAGATAGGATTAGAAATATGGTGGAAACTCTAAATATGCCTGATGACGAACCCTTAGAACATAAACTCTTGACTAAATCCATAGAAAATGCTCAAAGGAAGGTAGAAAGCAATAACTTTGCAATCAGGAAGCACGTACTCCAGTATGACGACGTTATGAACAAGCAGAGGGAAGTAATCTATGGAGAGAGAAGAAGGGTATTAGAAGGGGAGAACTTAAGAGAGCATATCCTAGGCATGCTTAGAAACATTATAGAAAATGCCGTTGAAATATATACAAACCAAAGCAACAGCCCAGAGGAATGGGATATAGTTGGTTTGGAAAACTATCTAGGAAGAATATACCTACCTAAGGGCCAACTTGAATATGAAAAGATTAAGTCCTTAAATAAGGAAGGATTAGTAGAACTACTATATGAAATTGGGGAAGAAAGGTATAAGGAAAAGGAAGAAGAAATCGGACAGGATATGTTTAGAGAATTGGAAAGGATAATCTTATTGCAGGTTGTAGATAGCAAGTGGATGGACCACATAGATTTAATGGACCAACTAAGGCAAGGAATTGGATTAAGGGCCTATGGAAACGAAGACCCAGTTAGAGCCTATCAAAACGAAGGATTCGATATGTTTGAAGAGATGAACCACAATATACAATTGGATACGGTAAGGTATCTATTCAATATACAATCACCAGAGAAGATGCAAAGAAGAAGGGTGGCAACGCCAACGGAAGCTGACAACAAGGGTCAACAGCCGATCGTTAAGAAGAAAAAAGTAGGCAGAAACGACCCTTGCCCATGTGGAAGTGGCAAGAAGTATAAGAAATGCTGCCTCAACAATTGACAATCCTTAACAATTCACAATTTTTGACCAATAGATAATTGTTTGGGTCTAGCATGACAATAGACAGTGTAAAATACATTAATGAATGTATGAAAGGAGAAGCTATGCAGGATATATATTTGTATCGGGAGAGAATAGAAGAAATTAAGCAGGTTGTAGAAGAATTGGGTGTTTCCCTTTGACATTCAAGTCTTAAGGGAAGAGCTTGAAAAATTGGAGAAGGAATCCTATAAGGAAGAGTTTTGGAAGGATCAGAAGAAGGCGCAAACTATCATGCAAAGGATCAGCAATCTAAAGAACCAGATTAAGGAGTATGATGACCTACTAAGTGATATAGAGGATTTGGAAGTATTAATAGAACTAGCTATAGAGGAAGAGGACTATCAAACCTATAAAGAAGTGGAAAAGGGATTTAAGAAGGCTTTCAGGGAAACGGAAAGGTTTAAGCTTACCACTCTCCTAGACGGAGAATACGATAAAAACAACGCTATTCTTTCCATCCACTCTGGTGCTGGTGGATTGGAAGCCCAGGATTGGGCTGAGATGCTCTTGAGGATGTATAAGAGGTGGGCGGAAAAGAAGGGCTATCAGGTAGATATGCTGGATATCTTATCCGATACCGAAGGTGGAATCAAATCGGTAACCTTGCTTATTAAGGGCCTTAATGCCTATGGCTTTTTAAAATCGGAAAAGGGTGTCCATAGGTTGGTGAGGATATCGCCTTTTGATTCATCTAACAGGAGGCATACCTCCTTTGCTAGTGTTGATGTTTATCCAGAACTAGATGATGAAGTGGATATAGAGATAAACGAAAGCGATTTAAAAATTGACACCTATAGGGCCAGTGGAGCTGGAGGTCAACACGTTAATACCACCGATTCCGCAGTTAGAATAACCCACATTCCCACCGGGATTATAGTCCAGTGTCAAAATGAAAGGTCCCAGCATAGCAATAGAATAACTGCAATGAAGATGTTAAAGGCCAAGCTTATCCAATTAAAGGAAGAGGAGAAAAAGGAGAAAATTGAGGACCTACAGGGGAGTTACTCCCAGATAGCATGGGGTTCACAGATTAGATCCTATATATTCCATCCATATAATCTTGTCAAGGACCACAGGACGGATACGGAAGTAGGGGACATAAATGGAGTCATGGATGGGGATATAGATATTTTCATAGATGAATACTTAAAACAGAAGCCTTCTAAGTAGAGAAGGCTATTTTTTCAAAATTTTTTAAGAATTTGGTAGGAATTTTTTATCCTGTGTAGAATAGTATAATTTGTGTGGTAAATTTGTTTACAAATTATGAAAGGAGAAGGAGATGGACATAGTAAAGAGATTAGCAGAGGAGTTTCAACTAAAAACCTTTCAAGTTACCAACACCATAAGTTTAATAGATGAAGGAAATACAATTCCCTTTATTGCTAGATATAGAAAGGAACAGACGGGAAATTTAAAGGACACCGTATTGAGGGAGTTTTATGATAGGCTCAATTATTTGAGGAATTTACAAAAGAGGCAGGAAGACATAATAAGGTTAATTGATGAACAGGGAAAGCTTACTGATAAGCTTAAGGAGGAAATACTAAAGGCAGATACCCTCCAGAGGCTTGAGGACCTTTATAGACCCTTTAGGCCAAGGCGTAGGACAAGGGCTACTATTGCTAGGGAAAAAGGGCTAGAAGGCCTTGCTAATATAATTTTAAATAAGAGATTGACAGAAGAAGAGTTATATAAAATAGCAAAATCATATATTAATAAAGAAAAGGGGGTAATGGATGGGGATGAAGCCCTGAAGGGGGCTATGGATATTATTGCAGAGATTATATCGGATAATGCCCAATATAGGAATATGATAAGAGACATAGCCTACAAAAAAGGGGTAATTAGGACCAAAGCAGTAGACCCAGAGGAGAAATCTGAATTTGAAATGTATTACGACTACCAGGAGCCAATTAAAACCATAGCAAATCACAGGATTCTTGCCATAAATAGAGGGGAGAAGAAAAAGGTACTAAAGGCCAATTTAATATTTCCTGATGATGATATATTATTGAAATTAGAATCGAAAATTGTAATCCATAAACCTTCAGCTACTGAAAAATATTTAAAGGCTAGTATAGAAGATAGCTATAAGAGGCTAATTTATCCTTCTATAGAAAGGGAGATAAGGAATAATCTTACGGAGAGGGCGGAAGAGGAGGCTATTAAGGTATTTGCCCTAAATTTAAAACCGTTACTAATGCAGCCTCCTGTAAGGGGTAAGAGGGTAATGGGGATAGATCCAGCCTTTAGAACGGGATGTAAGGTAGCAGTATTAGATGAAACGGGTAAGCTACTGGCTTACACTACCGTTTATCCAACTGAACCTCAGAACAAAGTGGAGGAAGCAAAAAAAGAGCTAAAAGATCTAGTTGAAAAATTTGGAGTAGATGTAATCGCCATTGGAAATGGAACAGCTTCCAGGGAAACGGAATTAGTAGTCGCAGAAATGATAAGGGAGATGGATAAGAATATCTCCTATACTATAGTAAATGAAGCAGGTGCTTCCGTCTATTCAGCCTCGTCAATAGGTCAGGAGGAGTTTCCAGATCTTGACGTATCCATTAGAGGAGCAATTTCCATAGGAAGAAGACTTTTAGATCCATTAGCAGAGTTGGTAAAAATAGAGCCTAAACACATAGGGGTAGGCCAATACCAGCACGATTTAAATCAGAATAAATTAGATCAAGCTTTAGAAGCCGTTGTAGAAGACTGTGTTAATACGGTTGGAGTCGATCTAAATACTGCAAGTTCATCCCTATTGAAGTATGTTTCTGGAATATCTTCCAATGTTAGCCAAAACATAATAAAGTATAGGGAGGAAAGAGGAAAATTTAAGAAAAGAGAGGAGTTGTTAAATGTTAAGGGGGTAGGATCTAAGACCTTCACTCAATGCGCTGGTTTCTTAAGGATTCCCGATGGAGATAATCCGCTGGACAATACGGCTGTCCACCCAGAATCCTATCATATAGCAGAGAAGTTACTGGGGAAGGATATAGACGAAGGGGAGATTGAATCCCTAGCTGAAGAACTTGGTATTGGACCTTTAACCCTAAAGGATATAATAGAAGAACTTAAAAAACCAGGAAGGGACCCAAGGGAAGAATTGCCTAAGCCGATTTTTAGAACCGATGTATTGAAGATGGAGGATTTAAAAGAAAATATGGTTTTAACTGGCACAATACGGAATGTGGTAGATTTTGGTGCATTTGTTGATATAGGCGTAAAGCAGGATGGCTTAGTCCATATATCTCAAATATCCAATAAATTTATCAAACATCCAAAGGAAGTGGCCAAAGTTGGAGATACGGTGCAGGTCAAAATATTAAAGGTGGATCAGGAAAGAGGAAGAATCAGTCTTAGTATGAAGGATGTTTAATCTGGGGGGATATTAATGTGGGATATTAAAAGGTTATTCGATACAGAGAATAAGCTCATAGGCATAATAAGTTCTCTACGCCATATAGAAGAAAAAGAGGCTATAGCAAAAGATATAGAGGAATTCCTAAAAGAAGGTGGGGGGCTAATTTTCATTAGCTCTAAGGGAAATGAGGAGCAGTGCATAAAGTATTATAGAAGCAATTGGAAATATGATGTGACTAATATATCGAATAACAAAGGTGTAAAAGTCATTTGCAAGGAAGATTTTTATCATGATGGTAGAATAGATGTAGAAAAGCTATTTGATAAAGTAGAAAAATCGCTAGAACTAATGGGAAAAAGAGGCATAATCAAAAAGCGCATCATAATGACCTTTGATCTGTTTTGGAATTCATTGGATTGCAGTAGGTTAGAACTTATCTATAGCAGGCTTAAATCCCTTACACAAGAAGAAGGGATTGGAGTTATTGCAAGATATCTGGCAGAGGATTTGAGCACCAAATTTATTAACTTTATGTTAGACTGCCATGATTTTATCCTAATCGATAGATTAGACCACTACGAATATTTAACACTCAATCAATTTGCTAATAAATCCTTAACTCTATTGGTAGAATCCCATTTAAATGTTGAAAAAAGTGAAAAGAGGGCCATAAGGGCTAGGTACCTGGAAGCTCTAGGAGAGCTTATGGAAGGGACCGTCCATGATATTAATAATCTATTGGTTACCATATTAGGTTATGCCCAGTTTTCAACTATGTCGGATGATATAGAGGAGATCAAGGAGTATTTGAGGATAATCGGTAAAACTGCATCTGATGGGACAAACGTTATCAATAGAATTAAGAGCCGGATGAAAGGCAACATTCAGGCCTTAAAGGATGTCTATGAGTTTAACTATATCATTAATAACTGTATAGAGATGGTTAGACATAACTTTGAATCCTATGAGAATAGAGACCTTAAATTAGAGCTGGATCTAAGATCTAATGCTTATGTGTACGTTAATGAGTATGATATAAGGCATGCCATAGTAAATATCATATTAAATGGAATTGAGGCCATGAAAGATGGTGGACTACTAACCGTCAGAAGCTATGATGATAGGGATAGTACGGTATTGGAAATAATAGATACTGGCATGGGAATGGATGAAGGGACTCTTAATAAGATATTTAATCCCTATTTTACAACTAAGGGCTCTAAGGGGACCGGATTGGGTTTAAGCATTGCTAGGAAGACCTTCGATATGCATGATGGCGAAATCTATGTGGAAAGTAAACTAGGAAAGGGTACTAAGTTTACCCTATACCTGCCAATGGTGGATATGAAAGATAATATTGCTTATATGTAGGATTAGAACTATAATATTAATTAGAGTAACGAAAGAATCTAGGAGGGATATAGATGCTGTTTATCAAAAATGGAAAGATATTCACTATGGCATGCGAGATAATAGAAGGGGGTTCTATCCTCATAAAGGATGGAAAGATAGTAGAAGTAGGAAAGGATTTAGTTGCTCCATTAGATGCCCAAGTTATAGATGCTGAGGGGAAACTGGTGTTCCCAGGCTTTGTAGATGCCCATAGCCATCTTGGAATGTGGGAAGAAGGAATAGGATTTGAAGGCAGTGATGGAAACGAAATGGTAGATCCAGTGACCCCTCATTTAAGGGCTATAGATGGAATAAACCCAATGGATATTTCCTTCGAAGAGGCCTATATAGCAGGGGTAACCTCTGTAGTAACCGGTCCTGGTTCTGCTAATGTAATTGGAGGAATGAGTGTAGCCATTAAGACCTATGGTGACAGGATAGACGATATGATAATCAAGGAACCTATAGCTATGAAGATAGCCTTTGGAGAAAATCCAAAGAGGGTCTATAGCGAGCAGAAGAAATCACCAATGACCAGAATGGCAACAGCAGCCATTTTAAGGGAGAGCCTGTACAAGGCTAAGAACTACTTAGAGAAGAAGGAAAGGGCAAAGGACGATCCATCTAAGATGCCAGAATTCGATATGAAGATGGAGGCTCTATGCAGGGTATTGAAGAAGGAAATACCTCTAAAAGCCCATGCCCATAGAGCAGATGACATATTTACTGCTTTAAGGATTGCCAAGGAATTTGATGTGGATATTACACTAGACCACTGCACTGAAGGGCACCTAATAGCAGACTACTTAGCAGAAGAAGGAAAAGGGGCAATAGTAGGACCAACCCTATCCAATAGGTCTAAATTTGAACTTAGGAATTTAACCTTCGATACTCCTAGGATACTGCATGAGGCTGGAGTTAAAGTGGCAATAACTACCGATTCTCCAGTTATACCGCTACAATACCTACCAATTTGTGCAGGACTAGCCCATAAGGCTGGATTAGATGAAATGGAGGCCTTAAAGGCTATTACAATAAATGCAGCCGAAATTGTTGGAATAGATGACAGAGTGGGTAGTATAGAAGTAGGTAAGGATGCAGATGTTATTATTACCCAGGGTAATCCTATTAAGGATGTAGACTATAAGACCATTATGACCATTATAGATGGGGAGATAGTCTACAGAGGATAGTGAGGTGAATATTTTGAAGCTAGGATTCATAGTAAATCCTATAGCAGGAATGGGTGGTAGAGTAGGATTAAAGGGTACCGATGGAGAAGAGGTCCTTAAAAGGGCCATAGAACTAGGAGCAGTACCTGAATCCCCAGATAAGGCTAAAAAGGCCTTGGAGGTTTTACAGCCTATTAAGGATAAAATCCAGCTATTAACTGGCCCAGGTGCTATGGGAGAGGATGAAGCCAAGGAATTGGGCTTTGATTGCCATCCTATGGGAGAGCAAAAGGAAAGCTATAGCCCTGAGGACACGGAAATGATAGCTAGCAAGATGGTAGAAGAAGGAGTCCAGCTACTATTATTTGCCGGTGGCGATGGAACGGCCAGGAATATATTCAATGCAGTTGGAGACAAGGTTCCTGTCATAGGCATACCAGCTGGGGTAAAAATCCACTCTGGAGTCTATGCAAATCACCCTAGGGCTGCAGGGGAAGTGGCTTTAAAGTACATTCAAGGTGAAGAATTAAACCTAAAGGAAATGGAAGTAATGGACATAGACGAAGAGGCCTTTAGAGAAGGTCAGGTTACAGCTAAGTTATATGGCTATATGAAGGTTCCTTTTGAACCGGAATTGGTCCAAAACCAAAAATCAGGAGGAATTGAAGGAGAGGAATCAGCACTAGATGGAATATCGGATAAGATAATAGAAGGGATGGAAGAGGATGTAGTATATATAATAGGTTCTGGGACCTCCACCAGGCCAATAATGGAGAAGTTGGGTTTACCCAACACCCTGTTGGGAATAGATATAATAAAGAATAAGGAGTTACTGGCCTCCGATGCCAACGAGCAGGAGATTTTAAAGCATATCGATGGCAAGAAAGCCAAGATAATAGTTACCGTAATTGGAGGTCAAGGCTATATATTTGGAAGGGGCAACCAACAGCTATCTGCAGAGGTAATTAAGAAGGTTGGTAAGGAAAATGTGATAGTAATTGCCTCTAAGCAAAAGCTTATGTCCCTTGAAGGAAGGCCATTATTGGTAGATACGGGAGACGATGAAGTAAATAAGATGTTTAATGGATATATAAAGGTTAGGACCAGCTATACGGAAGAAACTATTCATAAGATAAAGGGACTATAATAGAAATTAATGGGATGGATGAATCCATCCCATTAATTTCTTTGCTATTAAAAGATTAAAATTTTAGTAAATTTAAGTTTTTATAGGGGGTAGCCGTATTGACAAAAGCTATTCAAAGTGGTATATTGATAACGAATATCAATATCATATTAAAGGTGTCTATATCATATTAAATATTATTGGAGGGGTAGGAAATGGTACTAGATAGTTGTGTCAAAGAAAAAGATTATATTATTGATGATGTACCAGAAGTACAATTATTAAAAGCTCTAGGAATTAGGAAGGGAGTAAAATTTGAAGTACAAACCAAACTCCCCTTACAAGGACCTGTAGTAATCAAAATAGGAAATAGAAGTATAGCCGTAGACAAGTCCTTAGCAAGAGAAATAGAAGTGCAGGAGGTATAGCCATGGGATGTCATACAGAAAAAGCCCTTCCTATATCTTCAGAGGACAAGATTAAAATATTATTAATGGGCAATCCTAATGTTGGTAAAAGTGTAATCTTTTCTAAACTTACAGGGGTTCATGTGGACAGTTCAAATTACGTAGGTACTACTGTGGATTTTACCTACGGGGATGTAAAACATAGGAATAAAATGGGCATGATTATAGACGTTCCAGGAACCTATTCCTTACAAGCTAGCTCTGAAGCGGAGAGAGTTGCTACCAATTTTTTAGAAGAGGGTGCCGATGCAATAATCTGTGTTCTAGATGCTACCCATTTGGATAGGAATTTGGATTTAGCCTTAAGCTTAAGGGAGTATCCAATACCAATCGTCTATGCACTAAACCTACTGGACGTAGCAGAAAGGCAAGGAATCATAATTGATGTAGAAAAATTGGAAAAGAGGCTAAAAGCCCCAGTAATTCCTACTGTGGCAATTAAAAACAAGGGACTTAGAAAGCTATTGGATACAGCCTTTTCATTAGCTAATGAGACGGTAGAAGCTTTCCCTAAACAGACTGAAGAGGAAAGATGGGAAACCATAGCCGACATAATAGGAGAGGTACAAAGGCATGAATACAAGGAACCAACCTTCATTGAAAAGCTAGAATATATCACCCTTAAGCCTTGGCCAGGCATACCCATAGCCTTGCTAGTCCTTTTGTTATCCTTAGGGGTAGTAGTTGGTGGGGGAAAAGCTTTAAGGGCCTTAATACTTCTTCCACTAGTAAATAATGTCATCACCCCCTTCTTAACTAGGATGGTTGGTTTGGTAGTACCAGCAGGGATTTTTAGGAACCTACTAGTAGGGGAGTTTGGAATATTAAAGATTGGTATAGAATGGCCCTTTGCTCTAATCCTTCCTTATGTACTACTATTTTACCTAGTATTTTCCTTCTTAGAGGACAGCGGCTATCTACCAAGAATAGCAGTTTTAGCTGACGGGGCCTTAAGCAAGCTAGGCATCCAAGGTGGAAATATAATCCCAATGATGCTGGGATACGGATGTGCAGTACCAGCCATATTGGGAACCAGAGCTGCTACCACTTATAAGGAAAGGATTATGGTGGCTACTTTAGTATCCTTTGCCATACCCTGTGCATCCCAAAGTGGGGCATTCTTTGCTTTGCTGGGGGATAAATCGATACTAGCTCTGATACTGGTTTACTTGATGTCCTTAATAACTCTATTTGTGGTAGGGTTGGTAATGAATAAGGCCATAAAAGGCAAGGGACAACCTATGCTATTGGAGATACCCAATCTATTGTTACCCGATAGGACTGCCTTTTTCAAGAAATTAAAACTAAGGATGAAACACTTCTTACTAGATGCTGAAGGACCAATGTTAATAGGGATAGTTATAGCAGCTGTAATTGCTGAAACGGGTATATTAAACTCCTTTAGCACCATGATAGAGCCTTTCGTAGAGGGCTGGTTGGGCTTACCAAAAGAAGCAAGCCTTTCCCTATTATTAGGTATTATAAGAAGGGAGCTAGCAGTTCTACCCTTATTAGAACTGGATTTAAACCTTCTACAATTATTAGTAGGTTCAGTAGTAGCATTGTTTTATTTACCCTGCTTATCGGTGTTTGGGGTACTAACTAAGGAATTCTCCTTAAAGACTTCCTTGGGCATTGGTATAGCAACTACTGCTACAGCTTTCCTGATTGCAGGAATAATCAATCAAATAGGAACATTTATATGGGCATTAGTTGGGTAGGTGGAAGTATGATCATTACTTGGACTAGTTGGATGGAAAAGCGGATTTCTTTTTCCCAAACCCTGATCAATTTATACAATAAGTACTATAAAAGGCTGGTAGAAAATGAAGTAGAAATTGCAGATATAAGGGATGAGGATAGGGTATTGTGTATCGGAGGTGGTTCTGTTCCGTGCACCGCCCTCCAGATTGCCAGATTGACCAAGGCTAAAGTCTATGTACTGGATGTAGATGAAGAAGCGGTGAATAGGGCTAGGGAGATAGTAGAAAAGTTGGGCTTAAAGGATAGGATTACTGTGATTTGGGGAAGTGGGGAAGTGGTAGATCCTTCCGATTATGACGTTATCCATGTTGCATTACAGGTAAAGTCTAAGAATGCCGTATTAGAACATATATTAAAAAACTCTAAAAGAGGGGCTAGAATAATAGTACGCAAACCTAAGAAGAGAAGAAGGAAGTTCTATTCCAATATATCCAGTAGGATATTAAATCTTTGTAAGGGCTATTGTAAAAATTACAATTTAAACTGCTACAATCCCAATATGGGAGAAGTACTATTGATGGTAAAGAATTAGGTAAGGATTATGAAGAAATATCTACTATATATATTAGGTCTTTCAGTATTTATATATTTACTAATCAATATGGATTTTAAAAGCCTCTTAATATTTACCAAGTCCATATCCTTAGACCATATATTATTCCTCTTATCCTTACAGCTAGTAACCATAGTACTATTGGGAATCCAATGGAAACTTATAATTTCCTGGATTAAAGAGGATGTTAAATTCTATGATGCCCTTAGGGTAAATCTTAAGGGCAATATTGTAGATGCCCTCTCCCCCGGAGTAAAGGTAGGGGGAGAGCTAGCCAGAATTTACGAAATCCGGAAGATACTAGGTATGGATTTGGGAGAGGCTATTTTAGTCGTTGGATTGCAAAAGACCCTTTCTATTACCAGCTTTCTTATCCTGGTCCTATTTAGTTTAATCTGGCTTTATATTACCACAGCTGGAAGCAGCTATTTTAAATCCCTTCTATTCCCCATATTCACTTTCATAATAGTATTGGTGAGCCTTTTATTCCTCTTTATGAGGCTCAAAGCTGAGAGAGTAAAAAATTTGTTGGACAAAATAAAGATTGAGGAAGAGAAGAAGGAAAAGATATATAACGGAGTGAAAGAGTATAAAGATAACATGGATAGGATGCTTAAGGATAAGACTAAATTCTATTTCCAATTGGCCTTAAGCGTCTTTATATGGCTATTGTTTGCTATAAAATTTGCCATATTGGTTAAGGGTTATGGGGTAGATATGGACTTTATTTCAGTGGCAGCTATAACCTATTTAACCTATATAATTGGCATGATTCCTTTCCTACCCGGAGGAATTGGTAGTTTTGAAACCAGCATGGTAGGCCTTTTGGCTTTAAAGGGAGTTGAAATTGGGCAAGGAGTAGCTATTTCCTTAGTATTTAGGTTTATAACCTTTTGGTTTGAATTTTTAATAAGCTTTTTAGTCCTGTTTTTTGATAGGGTTTTAAGATATATTACGATGAGGAAGGATAGATATGTTAAGGACAAAAATTAAAAAAGATATTAGACTGCGTGTCCTGCCGTCCCTTATAACCTATACCAATATGATTTTGGGAATTACAGCCATATGGTTAAGCTTTACACTGGATATTAAAAATATTAAGATTTCCTGTATACTAGTAATAATGGCAGCCGTAGCTGATAAAATAGATGGCTTGGTTGCCAGGAAGCTTAATTTAACCAGCAAGTTCGGAAAGGAATTGGATTCCCTTTGCGATCTAGTTTCCTTTGGCTTGGCCCCTATAATAATATGGTGGCATTTGAACCCAAATAATTATGAGGTATTGGAAATGGTGGTTTCCCTTTTATTTATAGGAGCAGGGATATTTAGGTTGGCTAGATTCAACGTAGAAAAGGATGACAATTATATAATAGGACTTCCTATTACCATTGCTGGAAGCATAGTAGTTTTTAAGCTGTTCATTGATATTAATTATAGATTCCAACCAGGAACTTGGCTATTTAATGAGAATATAGTCCTATTAACTCTACTATCCATATTCATGGTAAGTAGAATTAGGATCAAAAGACCCAATATTTAGACAGAGAATTTATGAGAATATTTCAAGAATTTATTAATTTATTGACAATTTCTAGATTTTATACTATACTTTACTTGAAAAGATCTTCAGGGCGAGGTGCAATTCCTCACCGGCGGTATAGCCCGCGAGCCTTTTGGCTGACTTGGTGAAATTCCAAGGCCGACAGTGAAAGTCTGGATGGGAGAAGATTATATAGCACTTTTGTGTAATTTTTTCCGTATGCATCTATGCCCCGAGATCTGTCTCGGGGATTTTTTGTCCTCCCTGAAGAAATATATCAATGGAGGGATTTTTTATGGATACTCTAAAAAAGGAATATCTAAACACTAAGTCCATGGTAAAGATTTCGGTACTGGCAGTAATTTCTCTAATATTGATGCTGTTGGACTTTCCACTATGGTTTACACCTTCTTTTCTAAAATTTGATATTTCTGATGTACCAGCCTTAATAGGTTCCTTTGCACTAGGACCCTTTGCAGGCGTACTAGTCCAATTGGTTAAAAACTTATTAAACCTATTGGTGGAGGGTTCAACTACGGGAGGAGTAGGTGAACTAGCCAACTTTATAGTAGGCAGCATCTACGTTTACTCTGCAGGCCTAATCTATTACAGGGAAAAGAATTTCAGAAATGCCGTAATTGGGATGACTGTAGGAACGATAGTAATGACCATATCCATATCTTTAATAAACTACTACTTCATGATACCCTTCTACGCTAAAATATTCGGCTTACCCCTAGACAGCATAGTAGCCATGGGTTCTGCAGTAAACAAATATGTAGTGGACTTTAAAACACTAATCCTATATGCCATAGTACCATTTAACCTATTTAAAGGGATTGTAGTTACTCTAGTAACTTTATTGATATATAAGAGAGTATCACCAATATTAAAGAGATAATAAATTTGATCAAGTCGTCGACCTCCAATAGTGCAAAAACCCCTGGAGGTCGACGACAATTTTATTTTTAAAAGATATGGGTATATTTCAATCTTTTCATAGAAAATTAAGCAAAACCCAATACCAATACTTAGAAATTTCTGATTTGACAAAAAATGAAAAAGATAGTAATATCAATGTAAAGAACGGTTGTTAGACTACCTATGAGGAATTGAAACCTCTCTTTGCTCTCATGACCAATTCATATATATCAAGTTGTTAGACTACCTATGAGGAATTGAAACACAGCCATGGTGAGAGACTGGACAGAATTGAAATGAGTTGTTAGACTACCTATGAGGAATTGAAACCAACAATTCATATTTCCTAGATTCGTTATTTGTCTTGTTGTTAGACTACCT
>JAAYEU010000100.1 GCA_012728595.1 Tissierellia bacterium | reverse complement strand
TCTCATTTTCCTCAATAATGGTGTCAAGTTTAGCATTGGTCTCTTCTCTAAATTCTGTCAAGTCAGCTGTTTGCTCAGTTATAGCTTCTAATTCCTTTTTTATTTCTCTCTGTCCTTCTTCTAAATTTCTCTGTCCTTCTTTTAGACTTCTTAGCTCTTCTAATACTATTTTTTGAAATTCTTCATTTGTCATTTGAACACCCCCGATTTCATCTTTCACTTATATTTATATTATATCATATATTGTTCGTAAAGATAACAGCTATAATAATTTAGTATACATCTTCTATAATTTTCAATGCTGATTGTGAACTACTCACCACTTATTTACTACGTTCATTGAAATGGGAGCTCCATAAACAATAGTAGTAACCTGTGATGCAAAATGATCCATCTTAGCTAGATCATTCTTTATAGCCATATTCCCCTTCATTTCCTACATTTCACTATTTATCTTTGTCATAAATTCAAACAAAGTATTCTAATTTTCAATTTGAGTTAAATCTATATACCAGTTAAGTAGTCTCTAATTCACTATCATCACTATAGAAGAACTCATTTATAGAATCAATTATTTCCTCAGTTCTCTTTACTGGTTGTGTCACTTTGCTTACTGCAACATATACGACAAAGGCAACCATTAGACCCCATACACCTGGCATAAGATCTAAAGGTGATTTTATTACAAATGTGGTCAATAGCATTACTATTTCTCCTATAATAATGCTCCATAGGGCTCCCTCCCTTGTAGCTCCCTTCCAATATACCCCTCCAATCATTGCTGGTGCTAAAGCTGCTACACCACTGTTAGATAATGCTAAAATATTTCCTAAAAGTCCTGGCTTTTGCAAAGCTATTATTATAGAAATTATACCTAATATAACAGTAAAAAGTTTTGCAACTCTATATTGTTTATATTCATCTGCTTCTCGATTAATGTGTTTTTTATAAATATCGGTAGAAACCATACTACTAACAGCATGTAGCTGGGAATCTCCTGTTGACATAGATGCTGCTAATGCTCCAGATATTACAAGAGCTGCAAATACAATAGGAGTATAAGCCATTAGCATTTCCGGAAATATAGTATCAGGAGCAGCTATATTTGGAAACAATATATTTCCTATGAATCCAATTGCAGGTGTAAATACATATATAGAAGTTAGATATATAGAATAAAATACCGACGACCATTTCAAAACCTTTAAAGAACGGCCGGAAAAGAACCTTAAAGTTATATGGGGAAACATCATCATTCCAATGGTAATAACAACCCACCTAGAAATCCAATCTGCTGATGTAACTACACCATTTGGCCAGGTAGTGTAAAATGTTGGGGAATAACCTTAAATGCCTCTGTATAAGCATTTGTAATAGAAGGGAAATTATTCTTTATTACTATATAGGAGCCTATTACCATTCCTATCCACATGAAACACCTTGTGCCGCATCGGTTATAGCTATACCTTTCATTCCACCCATCCAGACTAGAACTATCATTATCACAAAGAATAATATTGTACCAAATTCATAGCTTAGTTTTCCATCGCTTATAACTTCAAATATATATCCAGATCCAATTGCTTGCATAGCAACATAAGGTAATGTGAATATTAATGTAATTATAGTTACAAGAAATCTATTCTATCATCCTGATATACATCACTTATATATTGGGCCATAGAGATATATCCATATTTCTTACCTAAAAACCAAAACCTTCTACCTAAAATCCAAAATAACACACCGGGAAATACTGTCCATATCCCATTTACCCACCATCCAATTCCATGTTGATATACAAACCCTGCCGCCCCCATGAAAGCATATGCACTATGATAGGTGGCACTAAAAGTTAATGTTAAAACAAAAACACCTAAAGAACTATCTGCCGTTGCAAAATGGGATATACTTTTTTTGTCCTGAAGTGAAGCATAATAGGCTATGCCTAATAAACCCATGGTATATAACAGTAAAATTACAATACCAACATTCATAGAAAAACCCCCTTAATATTCTTTCGCTCTGTAAACTTAAATGAAAATTGAGGACTCCAATCCTCTGTGGTACAATGTTTTTGCTGAAAACAAAATACCTCCCAGAAAGGATGAAGTCCTCATGCAAAAAATTGTACCAGTTAATTGTCCTATTTAGTGTAACCTATCCAATAATTTTGTAAGACCTCATTCATCTCTTAATGGTTTAACTCCAGCCCAAGTTGCTGGATTAAGTCTAACTGCTAAAGAGAAAAGAAGGTATCCTCTTGTAGCATAAGTTTTGCTTGAATTTCGCCATATATTTTTTAATCGTCAAGGCGAAATTAAAAGCAATTTAAAGCAATTCTATAAAACATTGTGCTATTTTTTCATGTTTAGTTTACAAAGCCGTAAACGGAACCTTCGTTGATTGCACCAACTTGATCGCTAAATATTCCCGTTCCAGCAATCCTGTTCATATTCCTATCTACTATCTCAACATCCACCTTTATAACATTGGATATGACCTGGGCATACTTCATTACATCCTCTTTTATTTCATGTAGTAAATTATTTACAAAATCACTCCTTCTAAATCCTCAAAGGAATCCATATCCATTCCCAATCTTTCATCTTCTATGTAGACCCATTTAACGGAATCAATATTAGCCTTTAAGACATCTCTACCGCCCTTATCCCCCTTAACCCTTAATAGTTCATCCCTATGCTTGGATGAAAAGATGGTAGGAGTCCCGTTTCTTCCATTATAGCTAGGCACTATTATGGAATGTTCTTGCTTTTCAAACTCCTCAATCAATCTATCGATTAACATGCTATTTATAAAGGGCTGATCCCCAACTAAAAACATATAGGCCCTGCTATGTAAGGCTTTTCTAATGCCTAATTTCATGCTCTCCGACTGGCCTAGATGGGCATTAGGGTTATAGATGGTCTCTATCCTATATTTTTCTCCAATCCTTTTAACCTCTTCCTTCCTATATACTAAAATAGTCCTATCTAAAGAGGAGTTGACACA
The DNA here is from genome assembly GCA_012728595.1 of Tissierellia bacterium. GTDB lineage: Bacteria > Bacillota > Clostridia > Tissierellales > Tepidimicrobiaceae > Tepidimicrobium. The sequence continues at coordinate 7,779 of JAAYEU010000100.1, read as the reverse complement.
AGCTCTTATGACTCTTTCTACCATCTTCATCCCATCTATCTCCAGTAGAAGCTTATCTTTTCCCATCCTTTCAGAAAAGCCGGAAGCCATAATAATTCCTGTTATCATATCCATTCTCCTAGTAAAATTTTTTTGTTCTTATATCTGCAAGTAAGATTCTACCCTTAAAGCCCTTTTTAAACAAGGCCCTTCTTATTTCCTTTCCCTTAAGAGCATAATATTCATTACAGGCCTTGTTTAAGAGGAGAATCCTTTCTCCCCTAGCTCCTTTAAACAGGCCTCTTGGATGTAATATAAGGTTTACCATAATTTCAACATCTATTATATCAGGATATTGGGTATTTGTAATCTGAATAAATTTTTCCGCCCTATGGACTATATCCTCTACCCTCCTATCCAAAGAGTCTAATCCTATTACCCCTATGGTCTTAGTAGTACTCTTAGGGATTACCGGTTCATAGGAGTCAGGGGCTTTAATGGGCTTTCCTTTAGCTCCATCGGCTTCTATCAGTAAATAATCGAATAGCCCCTCCCCTACAATCCTTTCAATTTCACCTAAGGAGGCTGCCTTTAATTTCCCCTTTTCCACCCTGTCGCCAAGGATGGTAATGCTTCCCTTGTTAGGGGTAAAATCATCTATTTTCCCTAAAAAATAATGATCGTATTCTTCCTCCTTTGGATTGAAGATAGCTGTGGTTGTGGTTACCAGCACCCTTTTACCTAATTTTTTCAATTCATCTGCCAACATAAAAAGAGTGGTAGTCTTTCCACCACCACCAACTATGGATATTACCTCTTTTTCCTTCAAGTTAAAGCTATTGTATAATTCCATCTATATCACCTACACACCTATTTGAGTAAAGATTCTAAAGATAAACCTACTTCATATAATCGCTTTTCATCATCTACTACCGTCAGGAATTTAAATAACTTTCCATCCTCTACCCTAGCCTTGATAGGGGTCACCACATACTCCCTTTCCCCCTCCTTTAAGGGTAGGAAGCTCTTATCTGCCTCATATAGATTTAGACCTATAGCAGATTTTTCACTAGTATATTGTACCACTCCCTCTGAATCCGTTATGTATATGGCATCCATTCTAGTTCTCTTTAATAATTCCTCTATATCATCATCATCTAAAACTTTCTTCTTGCTGGCATATTCCTTAATATAATAGGCTTGTCCCAGCATGATTTCTTCCATTATATTGCCAGCCACAAATTGCTGCATGCCGAATACCTCTTCCTTAATATCCTTAGCCATCTGTTGTAAATCCTTAGCCCTAGAATTCTGCTCCATTGCTTGGAGGGTGGTCTCTTGAGCATGGGAGACAATTTCTTGAGAAAAGGAGGTTACATTGTCGATGTTTTCTGCTATTCTTCTAATGGATAAGTTCTTTTCCTTAATACCATGGGTAATCTCCTCTAGACTTTCCTTCCCTCTGTTCAACCTTTCTATGATGGATTTAAACTCCTCATTGGTATTTAGCATGACAGCCCAATTTTCCTCTATGTATTCCATCTCATCTTCCATAAGTTCCTTGGTAGCCATTATGTGGCCTCTTAAGATCTGGATTACCTTTTCTATTTTAGATGATGCTTCTTTAGTTGCTTGAGCTAATTTACCAATTTCCATAGCAACTACGGCAAATCCCTTTCCTTCCTGTCCAGCCCTGGCAGCTTCTATGGATGCATTTAGGGAAAGCATATTGGTCTCCTTAGAGATGGAGTTGATTATATCTATTAGGCTGACTATTTCATCAGAGTAGCTGTTCAATGTCAATATTTCTCTTAAGGTCCTTTCAGCCATATCCCTAGACTCTTTAATCCTATCTCCAATCCTATTTATATTTTCCATACTACCCTGGGCTATAGTAATGGATTCGGATATGAATTGGCTCCTTTCTATTATATCCTCTTCCAACTTTTCTAGGGATTTAACCACCTCATTGGCAATTTCGCTGGCATCCATCAACATATTGGACTGTTCTAAGGCATTTTTATCGGCAAGCTCTATGGAGAATGCTATTCGTTCAATAGAGTTTAAGCTCTCCATAGAAACTATATTTAATCTCTCACATATACTAAATAGTCTGGTAGATATCTCCACTTGGGTTCTAAGATTTTCCTTAATATTATTGGTTAATATATCTAGTTGGCTTTTTATATCTTTGGGTATGGATTTTACATCCTTAGATGTAAAATCCATACTCCTAATAGACTTAACATAAGCTTTTATAAGCGCTGCTGTCCTGTTTCTTAGGCCTATATACAAGATGGTACTAGAAAGTAGAGCCAATAGTATTATAAAGCCTAACACCATATAAGGATTATCTAAAAAAGATGTAAAATATGAACCTACCCCCATGGCAATGATTATTAAGAATAGAAAGATAAACTCCTTTCTCACTTGAATATTCAACTCCATTCCCCCCTTATGATTACGATAAAAGTTATTCTGTTAATTGGATGAACTTAAACTCCTCCACATCGAATAGGCCCAAATCCGTTAATTTGATTTCCGGTATAACGGGCAGTGCAATAAAGGATAGGGTCATAAAGGGGTCTAAATCCCTATTTACCTTCAGTTTATTATAGGCCAGCTCTATCATGGCATGGAGCTTCTCATCTACCACTTCTAAAGTCTCCTCTGACATAAGGCCTGCTATGGTTAAGGGCAAAGTATCCAACACCCTTCCTTCCGATACCATGGTAAGGCCTCCTCCAACCCTTTCCAGCTCCTCTATGGCCAAAAGCATATCTTCATCATTGTCCCCTATTACTATTAGGTTGTGGGAGTCATGGGCAACTGTGGAAGCAATGGCTCCATTTTCTAGCCCAAAATCCTCTACTAGGCCTAATCCAATATTACCCGTCCTATTATGCCGCTCAATTACAGCAACCTTTAGCAGGTTTTCAGCCTTTACAAAGTATCCATCCTCTACGGTAACATTCTCTACATCCCTTACTGCCTTTTCAGTTATTATACTATGGGGAAGTAGTTTTATTACATTCACCCTGTCCCCCTTAATTGGTATTTTAAGGTCTTCCAACTCCACCTTCTTTATATTGACCGTATTTTTCATGGAAGCATTGTCCTTAGTAGGAACTGAAAAAAGCGGCTTATTATCTTCTGCTACCAGCCTTCCTTCTTTAAATACCTTAACTACATTGAAGTCCTCTAAATTATCTATGACTACCATGTCTGCAATATAGCCTGGAGCTATGGCCCCTTTCCCTTTTAATCCATAGGCTTCCGCTGCATTCAATGAAGCCATCTTTACACAGTCTATTGGGTCAATGCCTTCTTTAATGGCCAGTCTAATATTATGGTCAATACTTCCATCCTTTAATAGGTCGCTTGGGTTTTTATCGTCGGTACAGAAGATACATCTCCTCAAATTGTCCTTATCTACCACCTGTATCAATTCCTTTAAGTTCCTAGCTGCAGACCCTTCCCTGATATGAATATACATTCCCAGTCTAAGCCTATCCAACATCTCCTCTTTTGTAGAACATTCGTGTTCCGTCTTTACCCCGGAAGCCACATAGGCATTTAATTCTTTCCCACTAATAAGGGGACCATGTCCATCGATAATCATGTCGCTAAACAAGTCTAATTTCTTTAATACCTTTTCATCCTTATTAATGACCCCTGGGTAATTCATCATCTCCCCTAGGCCTAATACCCTTTCATGTTCCTTTAACTCTTCCAAATCCTCTGCTTCTAGAACGGCCCCTGCATTTTCAAAGGGGGTGGAAGGAACACAGCTAGATACCATTACATATACATCTAAGGGTAGGTCCTCACTTTCATCTAGCATGTACTTTATGCCTTCTATCCCCTTGACATTAGCTATTTCATGGGGATCGGTAATAACACTGGTTACCCCCCTTGGTACTATGGCCTTTGCAAACTGGCCAGGGGTTACCATGGAGGATTCGATATGAACGTGGGAATCTACAAAGCCAGGAGCTAGATATTTTCCATTAAGGTCTATTTCTTCCTCCCCTTCATAATCACCAATTCCAACAATCCTTCCTTGATAAACAGCCACATCAGCCTCTATTATCTCATTGGTAAAGACATTTATAACATTAGCGTTTTTTAACACCAATTCCGCCTTTTCTTCTCCCTTAGAAATTCCTATTATCCTATCCATCTATATCTCCTCTTTCCTCTCATTATCCTCTTGTATGGCCTTAATGAGCCTTTCTGGAGTAACGGGTAATTCTGTAATCCTTACCCCTATGGCATCATAAATGGCGTTTAATATGGCAGGCCCTACGGGAATCATAACTGGCTCTCCTATACCCTTAGCCCCATAAGGAGCAGTGGACTCTGGATCCTCCACTATTATATTTTCAACCTTTATTGTATCCATAGCTGTTGGAATTAAATACTTTGAAAACTTATTATTATATATTTTCCCATCCTTTAAGTTTAAATCCTCAAACAATATATAACCTAAGGCCATGGCAAAACCTCCATCCATCTGGCCTTCTACCAAATGAGGGTTTACAGCCCTTCCCACATCCTGGGCAAAAACTGCCCTTTCTATTTCAACAAGGCCTGTCAAGGTATCTACCACTAATTCTATCCCACAGGCATTAAAGGTATAAGGCCAGTAGGGAGCCCCCTGTCCCGTTTCTGGGTCCATCATTATGGTTTGAGCAACGAATTCACCATCTGCCTCTATATTACCACTCCCATAGCTTTTGGACAATTCCTTGAAAGAAATTTTTTTCTGAGGGAAGAAATCTAGGAATATGTTCCCAGCCTCTACCTTTAATCCATAACTACTATTTAAGTTTAACTCCTCCTTTGCTATCTCCTTCAACCTTTCTATAAAGTTTTCACAGGCTATTTTAACAGCATTTCCCGTATTATAGGTTTGACGGCTGGCAGCAGCTGTACCTGCATCGGGGGTTAAACTGGTATCCTCTGTTATAAAGACTATTTCTTCAACATCAAGCTTAAGGGCTTCCGCCCCTATCTGCATGAGGACTGTTTTAGCCCCCTGGCCTACTTCGGTACTCCCTACATAGATGCCTACCTTCCCGTCATCTAGAAGCCTTATCCTAGCCCTAGATACATCGGGAAAGCCATTTCCATAGCCAGTTCCATAAAAGGCTAATCCTATTCCCCTACCTCTTTTCTTCATCAATAAGCCTCCTCCCTTCTTGGAAAGTCCATTCTTTCAACTACCCTTTCCAAACACTCCTGTAGAGGTACACTTTCCGTCAGTACTTGACCAGTTGCGGTAACAGAACCCTTCCTAAACATATTCTTTAGCCTAATGCTTATAGGGTCAAGTCCAAGCTTTTCTGCTAGTATATCCATCTGTTGTTCATAGGCAATGGGTACTTGGGTAGCCCCAAAGCCCCTCATGGCACCGGTAAAGGGATTATTGGTATAGACTGCAATGCTGTCCACCTTCACATTTGGAATTTCATAAGGTCCACTTGCATGGACTCCAGATTTTCTTAATACATTCATAGCCCAAGATGCATAGGCTCCTGAATCCCCTATTATCTCCGCCTCTAGGGCTAATAATTTCCCATCCCTATCTGCTCCAGTTTTATATTTCATTATCATTGGATGCCTTTTAGCATGGGCTATAAAGGATTCCTCCCTGGAATATACGGTCTTTACAGGCCTATTTAATTCCTTAGTGGCCAGAGCCAAATGGATTTGTAGGCTGATGTCTTCCCTGCCACCAAAGGCTCCTCCTACATTGGCATTTATGACCCTAACACTTTCCTCTGGCATATTGAGGGCGGAGGCTATTTCCTCCCTATCATAGTGGGGATATTGGGTGGCCACTATTACGGTAATTCTCCCTTCTTCATCTATAAAAGATACTCCCGATTCAGGCTGCAGGAAGGCATGGTCTACCATATGGGTTTTATAGGTGTTCTCCACTATAACATGGCTATTTTTAAAGCCTTCCTTTATATCCCCTTTTCTGATTTTAAAGTGGTATATTATATTGGAATCCCCATGGACCTTTGGGGCATCATCCTTCATGGCTTCTATGGGGTCGAACACCCCTTCTATCTCCTCATATTCTACCCGGATGTTTTCTAAGGCCAAATGGCAGGTCTTTAAATCCTTAGCCACTACAAAGGCTATGGGATCTCCAATCCGCCTGACCTTTTGGCTGCAAAAGACCTCATGATCCTTTAAAACCACTCCATATTCGTTCTTGGGCACATCCTTATGGGTGAAAATCTTAATTACCCCATCTATCCTTTCTGCCTTACTGGTATCCACCCTTATATAAGCATGGGGTACCTTGGACCTTAAGGTTTTGCCATACAGCATATTCTCCATATAGATGTCCTCCGGATATAAGGCCTTGCCGGTAACCTTGCTTAAGGCATCTACCCTTAAAATATTCTTACCTACTACATCCAGCCTCATGTCTACACCCCCTTGGCCCTATTTATGGCCTCAACTATCTTGTTGTATCCAGTACACCTGCATAGGTTTCCAGATATCCCTTCCCTAATTTCCTCCTCTGTAGGGTTGGGATTTTTATCTAGTAAAGCCTTAGCCGATAAAATCATTCCCGGAGTACAGTATCCACATTGGACTGCTCCTGCATCTATAAAGGCCTGTTGCAGTGGATGAAGGCTGCCTTCCCCATCTAAACCTTCTATGGTTATAATATTACTTTCATGGGCTTGGAAGGCCATTACCAAGCAGGAGTTTACTACTTCTCCATCCATTATGACAGTACAAGCACCACATTCTCCCTCGCTGCAACCTTCCTTAACCCCCGTTAAGCCTAATTTTTCCCTCAGTAAGTCGATTAATCTCATATCCTCTTCTACTTCCAAGCTATGTTTCTTTCCGTTTACCAACAAGTCTATCTTTACCATGCTTCTACCCCCTTTAGCCTCTTTACCCCTTCTTCTATGGCATCTTTAAAGGCCCATTCCACAGCCCTTCTCTTGTAGGGTAGAGTAGGTCTTCCCTTTAATCTCTCGTCCATGGCCTCTTTTAACACTAAAATCGCCTCATCTATTACCTCTTCCCTTATTTCCTTTCCTATTAAAAATTCCTCCACCCTGTACTCCCTAAGAGGGTATCTGCCTAAGGAACCACTGGCAACCCTTATGGTTTTAACCTTATCCCCATCTAATTCCAATAAGATGGCTATTGAAAGCCTAGATATGGCCAAGGCCTTTCTTAAACCCAGTTTGGAAAAGGTAAGAACTTGATTGAACTTGGGCTTTTTAAATTGGATTTCCCTTATAATCTCATCCTCCTCTATCTTCATATCCTTCTCGTAATAATCCTTAAGACTTATACTTCTTTCCCCTCTTGTGCTCATTAAAATCAATTGGCTATCTAAGCACAGTAGGGGCGGAACGGAATCGGCCGCAGGAGAGCCATTGGCAATATTTCCCCCTATGGTTCCCTTGTTTCTAATCTGTGGAGAGCCTACCTGCCTTGAAGCCTTTTTTAAGCCATATAGGTTTTCTTCCAATAAGGGGCTTTCCATAAGCTGTGTAAAGGTAGTTGCTGCCCCTATGCTTATATATTCACCAACATCCCTAACTCCTTGTAATTCGGCAATAGTAGAAATATCTATTAAGGCATCTATATTAATCTTTTTATTCCTCATAGCTATTATTAAATCGGTTCCGCCTGCTATTAACTTCCCCCTGTCCTTATACTGGTCTAATAGCCTTACCACCTCATCTAGAGTTTGTCCCTTATGGACTTGCATGCTGTAACCTCCTTCCCAACTTTTTGTAAAAAAGCCGC
>JAAYEU010000099.1 GCA_012728595.1 Tissierellia bacterium | reverse complement strand
TATATCCTATGGTAGGTTAGAAAGGGTTTTTAGGGAAAATGGATATGAGAATATTTACGTAGCCACTGTGGAAGGTAGGGTTACTTTAGAAAATATAGTGCCGGTATTGAAAGATAAGAAAATAGAAAGGGTAATCTTAAGACCTTTTATGTTAGTTGCAGGATACCATGTAATTAATGATATGGCCTCAGAAGAAGAGGGTTCTTGGAAAAGTATATTGGAAAGGGAAGGGTTTAATGTAGAAGCAATCCTAAAGGGCTTAGGAGAGTTAGAGGGAATACAAAATATATATTTAGAGCATTTAGAAAAAATTATAGATTAAGCAGGAGGGAATAATGAGAAAAAAATATTTATTTCATCAATATTGATTGTAGCTTTATTATTACTTGCTGCTTGTTCCAGCAATCAAGATTTAGGAGCAAGTGTTGAAGTTGAGGATCAAATGGAGGAAAATCTAGTAGAAAAAGAAGAATTAGAATATGGGATTAAAATAAATGAGGATTCTGTTAGCTTTGTTGATGGTAGGGATAAAGAGGTTACCATCTCTAAACATCCAGAAAGGGTAGTAGTGTTGTTTGACTCCTATCTTGAAGTATGGTGCAAATCTGGAGGCACTGTTGTTGGCCGTTTAGAGGCGCCTCCTGAAAAACTAGTTGAAGAAGCCAAAGATGCAGAACCAGTAGGAAAGCAAGGAGCTATAAATGTCGAGAAAGTGCTATCTTTGGAACCAGATTTAATAATTTTAAACTCAAATCAAAAAAGTCAAATGGAACTAGTGCCTATTTTTGAGGAAAATGGCATTGAAATTATAGCCTTAAATTATTTTGTTAAGGATGATTACTTTAGAATGGTAAGACTATTTACAGCTATAAATGAAAGAGAAGATCTATATGAGGAGTATGCAGTTAAAGTTAGAAAAGAAATAGAAAAAATAATAGACAAGGCTCCAAAGGACAAGGAGTATAAGATTTTATTGATGATGGCCAGTGCAAAAAGCATCACTGTAAGAGGATCTGGTTCAACGGTTGGGGAGATGTTAAAGGACTTAAATACTATCAATATATCTGATTCAGTATCTACAGGCCCTGATGCAATAGCCTTTAGTATGGAAAAAGTATTGGAAGAAGATCCAGACTTTATTTTTGTACAGACTACTGGTTCCGACAAGGAAAAGGTATTAGAAAGGCTAAAAAAAGATGTGGAAGAAAATCCTGCCTGGAGCTCCCTAAAGGCAGTACAGGAGGATAGGTATATATTTCTACCCAAGGACTTATATATGTATAAGGCAAACCATAGGTATGCAGAAGCTTATGAAGGCTTAGCTAAAATACTTTATCCTGACGTTTTTAGATAGGAATATTGAATGGGAAGAAGGTGGATATATGCTAATAAGGGTAGAAAATCTTCATGTAAGTTACGGACAAAAGGAAGTATTAAAAGGTGTAAGCTTAAATGTAGAAAAGGGTCAAATAGTAAGTATAATAGGTCCTAATGGTTCAGGCAAGTCTACTTTGTTAAAGACCTTATCCAGATGTATAAAGCCTATGAAAGGCCAGGTTTATATAGAAAATCAAAATATATTTAAAATGCCTACTAAACTTGTAGCAAAGAAGATGGCCATTCTTCCCCAGATTAAAAATATACCTACTGATATCACAGTGGGGGAATTGGTGTCCTATGGTAGGTATCCTCACCTAAAATTTGGACAAAGATTGGAGAAAAAGGATTATGAAACAATAGATTGGGCTATTGAGAGGACTAGATTGGAAAAATTTAAAGATAGACATTTAATGACCCTATCCGGTGGAGAGCAGCAAAGGGCATGGTTAGCCATGTCCTTGGCTCAAGAACCGGAAATACTTCTATTAGATGAACCTACTACCTTTTTAGACATATCCTATCAGCTAGAATTATTAGAGTTAGTAAAGGAGTTGAACGAAACTCTAAGGCTGACAGTTGTAATGGTATTACACGACTTAAATCAAGCAGCCAGATTTTCGGATAATATATTAGTTTTGAAGGATGGACAGATATGGGAGTATAATAGCCCCAATATAATCTTGAATGAAAGATTGCTAAGAGATGTATTTAGGGTGAAGGGCCATATATATCAAGATGAAATAAACCGCTGTCCATACTTTATACCCTGTAGTGCAAAATGATAGAAAGATGAAATAAATGGAGGCATGGACAATAAAGGAATCATGTTTTAATCAAAGGGGTGAAACAATGAAAAGGTTATATGCTATAGGAACAGGGCCAGGAGATAAGGAATTATTGACTATAAAGGCAATAAAAAGGATTAAGGAGGTTGATATAATCTTTGCTCCCCATAATAAGGGAAGAAATATGGCATTAGATATTGTAAAGGAATATGTGCAAGATAAAAAGCTGGTACTGCTAAATTTGCCAATGGGGAAGGTTACAAAGCAAGATTATACTGATGCAGCAAAAACAATCTATGATTTAATTCCAGAAGGTAAATGTGGGGCCTATTTAACCATAGGCGATCCAATGATCTATAGCACCTTTATATATATCATGAAGGAACTAGAGAAGAGGAAAATTCAAGTAGACATTATCTCAGGGATCCCATCTTTTGTTGCAGCAGCTGCTCAAACAAAAATCCCATTGGCAGTAAAAGGGGATAAATTTTTACTGGTGGATGAATTTTGCCAGGAACTACTAGACGATATCAATTCATTATGCATATTAAAGACCTTACGAGATAAAAAAGCAATATTAGACTCATTAGAAGAAAAGGGTTTTAGTTATAAGTATGTAAAAAGGGTAAGCCTAGAAGAAGAAAATATACTTACTGACAAGGACAAGGAAGAAATAATAAATGACAAGGATTATATGACTCTAATATTAGGAAAGAAGAAAGATAATGCTTAATTTTATTTGATAATATCCAATTTTTAATTAAGTATTGAGAAAGCAATTGTGTCTAAGCGCGTTAGAAGGCAAGTTAAAGGAGGTAAGATATGGCTAAATTATATGTAATCGGTATAGGACCAGGGGGTAGGAAGCATATGACCTTAAAGGCCATAAAGACCATAAAGAAGTGCGATGTTATTGTTGGCTATACCCCTTATATAGAGTATCTAGGAGACTTAACTGAAGGGAAGCAAATCTATTCTACAGGAATGAAAGGGGAAATAGAAAGATGTAAACTGGCAATAAGAAAAACAAAAGAAGGCTATAATACTGCCATAATCTCTACAGGAGATGCTGGACTTTATGGTATGGCTGGACCCATATTGGAATTGATAGATGGAGAAATAGAGGTGGAGATAGTTCCAGGAGTTACAGCAGCTTTTTCTGCAGCCAGTGAATTGGGCGCACCTATTATGCATGATTTTGTCTCTATTAGCCTTAGTGATTTACTAACCCCTTGGGAGGTTATTGAAAAAAGAATCGTGAAAGCTGTAGAGGGGGATTTTGTAATAGCAATATATAATCCTAGAAGCAGAAAAAGAAAGGAACATTTAGAAAGAGCAGTGGAAATAATATCAAAATATAAAGCGAAAGATACTCCTGTTGGTATAGTTAGAAACTCTGGCCGGGCTAATAGGGAAATAATATTAACTAGCTTACAAAACATTCCTTACGAAAAGGTGGATATGTTAAGTATATTAATAATAGGAAATAGCAATACATATGTGAAGGATAATACCATGATAACCCCAAGGGGATATAATATAGGGCAAGCTAAATAATAGGATATTAAGAATTCTTGCATTATAATTTGAACCATGATAAAATCAAAATTGAAAATTTAATATTTAAACATTAGGTTCCTTCAGGATTAAAAGGGAAACTGGTGAAAATCCAGTACAGCCCCCGCTACTGTAATTGGGACGAAATCAACACATGCCACTGAGATTTTCTCGGGAAGGCGTTGAGAGTAGGATGACCATAAGTCAGGAGACCTGCCTAATGTTTA
>JAAYEU010000098.1 GCA_012728595.1 Tissierellia bacterium | reverse complement strand
TGCCAAGGATTTTCCTCTAACTTTAACAGCCAGCATTACCTTTGAACAATCCTATAGTGGAATAGATGGGGATAGCGCTTCTAGCACCGAATTATATGCTTTACTATCTAGCCTAGCAGATGTGCCTATCAAACAATCCATAGCAGTAACAGCTTCTGTCAACCAAAAAGGTTTGGTGCAGCCGGTGGGTGGAATTAACGAGAAGATAGAAGGTTTTTATAAGATTTGCAAATTAAAGGGATTAACAGGCAAGGAAGGAGTGATTATGCCTTATCAAAATATTGAGAGTCTAATGCTAGATGATGAAGTAATTGAGGCGGTGGAAATGGGCAAGTTTAATATATATGCGGTAAAAACCATAGATGAAGGAATAGAGATATTGACTGGAATAAAAGCAGGAAGGCCAAATAATAAGGGAGAATACCCTAAGGGCACTATAAATTATCTAGTTCAGCAGAAATTAAAGAGATATTACCATATGAGCAAAGAAGAAGTTATTGGATGATTCCAATAACTTCTTCCCTTATTTTAATAATCTATTCGCTAGCATAATTGTCGAAATAACCCTGTATAAGTACTATTGGTGTTCCCTTATCTCCACTGCCACTAGTCAAGTCACATAAACTTCCCAACAAGTCAGTCAACCTTCTAGGGGTTGTACCCAAAGATTCATCGTCAGACTTTAACTTATTATCCTTATTGGTAATCCTCTGCTTAACTGCCTCTATAGCCTCTTCTCCATCTAATCCATCCAATTCTGTGTCGGCTAGATATTTCAATTTAATTTCATTAGGGGTTCCTTCTAGGCCAGCAGTGTAACCAGGTGAAACTACAGGATCTGCCAGTTCCCAAATTCTACCTACGGGATCCTTAAAGGCTCCATCACCATAAACCATCACTTCAACTGTTTTGCCCGTTTTCTCTTTAATTCTCTTTTGGATTTCCTCTACATAATGTTGGCAATCCCTGGGGAATAGTTTGATAGTAGTTTCAGTTGCTAGATTGGAACCTAGTAGGCCATAATTGGGATTATATCCGCTATTGTTAATGGGTTCTGCCAATATATCTTCTAATCCGTATAATATATTGGCTCCAGCCTCCCTTAATACTTTCTTAGTCCTCTTTCTATCATGAATATTGGCAACTAAAATATCTTTAGTATGTTCCAAAATGGTTCTGGGATCGTTAGAAAGATAGATTTCCCCATCATTATCGGAAATTATATCCTTATACAATTTTACATAATCTATTCCTGTAAATGGATGAGAGATTGTTTCACCGAACAGCTTCCTATATTCTTCTTCACTTAAGGTGTCGGTATAGGGATTTACATTCAGCTCATACATTTTTTCTATGTCCATCAACCTATTTCCCACTTCATCAGATGGATAGTTAAGTAATAGATATATTTTTTTACCCGTTAAAGCTATGCCTTTTAGGATAATCGCAAACCTATTTCTGCTAAGTATGGGAAATACTATTCCAATATCTCCGGGAAATTTCCTATTAATGTCCTGGGCAATATCTTCAGCAGTTGCATAATTCCCCTGAGCCCTAGCCACCAAAGATTCTGTAATCCCAATAATATCTCTATGATTAATGCTAAAACCTTCATGTTTTGCCGCCTTTAGCACAGATTCCACAACAATATTTACTAGGTCATCCCCTTGTTTAATGATAGGAGCTCTTATGCCTCTTGCCGTAGTACCAACAGTTCTTACCATCTAATATTCCTCCTAGAATTTAAATTTACCATATATATTATAACATTAATTGCTGTATTAAATATAGCAAATTAGTAATTTTCCTTGGAACAATCGATTATCCTATCTTCAGTAATGATAATGTCTACGGGTATATCATAAAGGTCAATGGGGATTTCATCTGCAATTTGCATATCGAAACAGAGACCTATTTTATATATATCCTTATTTTTACTGAAGAATCGGTCGTAGTATCCACCGCCGTATCCTATACGGTATCCGGCTGGAGTAAATACCACTCCTGGTACCAAGACTACATCTATCTCCTTGGGATGGATTTCCCTAATATACTCCTCCTTGGGAGCTAAGATATCATAATAGCCTAATTCCAATTCTTTGTCGAAATCGTATAGTTCTGAAACCAATAGCTTTCTTCCTTCAGGAATTGTAACGGGCACCCCTACCCTTTTGCCTAATTTTAGGGATTCCTTTATTATTTCATGAGTGTCTACCTCGTCTCCAAAGCTGATGAAGGAAAAGATGACTTGGGCTTCTTTAAACTTCTCTAGTCTCATCAATTTTTCCTTGATCTTATTAGATTTCTCCCTTATTTCTTTCTTGGTTAATTTACTTCTATTTTCTAACATCTCTTTTCTCATTACTTTTTTATCCAAAATTACCACCCTTTACTGTTTATTTATCGTCTAGCTTATATTATAATATATAATTAAAGTGAATATGTATAGTAAGGCAAAAATAAAGAAGGATTTCTGAATTTAAAATAGAATATTAAATTAATTATGTTATAATCATAATATGATAAAAATGAAAGATTCTTAATACATAGAGGTGAAAACTTTTGATTAAGTTCGTAAATGTCAGCAAGGAGTATAAAAACGGAGTAAAGGCTTTATCCAATATAAATCTTACCATATCGAAGGGAGAATTTATTTTCCTGGTAGGACCTAGTGGAGCAGGAAAGTCTACCTTAATTAAACTTATCTTAAAAGAGGAGAATCCAACGGAAGGAAAGATCTATTTAAATGGTATGGATATTACTAAAGTTAAAAATAGAAAAATACCCTACATAAGAAGGAATGTAGGAGTAGTATTTCAGGATTTTAGATTATTGCCGAATAAGACAGTGTATGAAAATGTAGCTTTTGCCATGGAAATAATAGGAGCCCATCCTAAGGATATAAGAAGGAATGTTCCCATGGTATTAAGCATGGTGGATTTAAGTCAGAAAGCCCATTGCTATCCCCACGAACTATCTGGAGGAGAACATCAGAGGGTGGCAATTTCTAGAGCTATAGTCAATAGCCCACCTATTCTAATAGCGGACGAGCCTACAGGAAACCTTGATCCCGATACGGCTTGGGAAATAATGAAGGTATTAAGGGATATCAATAGAAGGGGAACGACCATACTGATGGCAACCCATGCCAAGGATATAGTAGATGTGATGAAGCAAAGGGTTGTTGCCATTGAAGGAGGCAGAATAATAAGAGACGAAGAGAAGGGTGTGTATGAACATGAACTTTCGCATCCTTAAAAACATCATAAAACAGGGATTCCAAGGTGTGTGGAGAAATAGGGGGATGGGCTTGGCTTCCATTAGTTCCATTACTGCAGTACTTATAATCCTTGGCATAGTACTTATAATGGTTCTTAGTATAAACAATGTGGTGATAGATACCAAGAGTAGATTCGATGAGGTACAAATCTTCTTAGAAGATGAAATTACAGATGAACAATTAGCAAGAATTGAGAATGAGGCAAAAAATACCCAAGGGGTATTATCGGTAGTCTTCCAATCTAAGGAACAGGCCTTAGAAACAATGAAAAAGCAGTGGGAAGAAGATGCATATCTTTTGGAAGGCTTGGAGACAAACCCTCTACCCAACAGCCTTATAGTACAATTAAAGGACATCGAATATGCTGACCTAGTAGTGGACAAGGTATCAGGCTTTCAAGGAATAGAGGAGATAAAATATAATAAGGACATCATAGACAAACTAATTCTATTCTCCAACTATATAAGAGCTGGAGGATTGGTAATAGTAGCTATCCTAATATTAGTTTCAATATTCATAATATCAAATACCATAAAGATAACCGTAACGGCTAGAAGAAGAGAGATAGATATTATGAAGTATGTTGGGGCAACCAATGGCTATATAAGAGGACCTTTTATCATTGAAGGTTTAGTCTTTGGGCTGATTGGGGCTATAATATCTATCTTAATAGTTTACTACGGTTATGGCTATTTCTTTAACAGGGTAAACGACAGGCTTTACGTATTATTTACAGTATACTTGGTATCCCCCAAGGTGTTGATGAAGGATATAGCCATCATCTTCACTTCCATTGGCTTAGGGATAGGAACTATAGGGAGTTTAGTTTCCTTGAAACGGTTTTTAAATGCGTAAAAGGAGGTTAGAACTTTGGAACCCAAAACTAGAAAGCTATACCTGATTTTGGCCCTGATACTGGTTTTTAATTACGCCTTAGTCTTTGCAGATGGTAGTCTAAACGAATTAAAGAATAAGCAAAAGAATACCCAAGAGCAAATGAACAAGGTTAAGGAAGAAATAAAGAATTTGGAAAGCCAAGCAAAAGATGTTAGTAGCCAAATTGAAGAATTAGATAAGCAGATGGATACTGCAGCAGCAGAGCTGGAAAAAGTAGAAAAGGAATTGGAAAGGCTGAATAAGGATATAGAAAAAACTTTGGAGGAGTTAAGGGAAGCGGAGGAGAGAATAGAGGAAAAAGAGGATGTTTTCAATTCTAGGCTAAGGGTAATGTATAAAAATGGGAATATCGGCTATTTAGAGGTATTATTGGCTGCGGCAGATATTGGAGACTTTTTAACTAGAAAGGATATGATTCAGGCCATTGTCGATCACGATGTAGAGCTTATAAAATATATGAAGGAACAAAGGGACATTATAGACAGCAAAAAGATTGAACTTGAAGCCCAGAGGGCTTCTGTAGACGCTACTAGGATAAAGTTGGAGGAAAGGAAAACCGAACTAGCAAGGGCAACTAGGGCTAAGGAAACCCTGATGAAGGAATTGGAAAAGGATATAAAGAAATATGAAGCGGAATATGATAAGTTGAATAGGTTAGCCAAGGACATTGAGGCGGAAATAATAAGAAGGCAAAGGGTGGATGGAGATTACTCTGGTGGTGTTATGGCTTGGCCAGTACCCGGATATTCTAGGATTAGCTCGCCTTTTGGCTACAGAATCCATCCAGTTTTTAAGACCAGAAAATTACATACGGGAATCGATATTCCGGCGCCTACTGGAACTAATGTAGTTGCAGCAGCCGATGGCACCGTAATATATTCAGGAACCTTAGGAGGTTATGGCAAAACTATAATGATAGACCATGGAGGAGGTATTGTCACCTTATACGGGCATAACTCTTCTTTGGTAGCAAAGGAGGGGGCTACAGTTAAAAAAGGTGATACTATAGCTAAGATAGGCAGCACCGGAATTTCAACAGGACCGCATTGCCATTTTGAAGTCAGAAAGAACGGATCCTATGTCGATCCTATACCTTGGTTAAAGGGGAATTAACTCCCCTTTTTTTCATTATCTTTCTTTCGCCTTTATGGTATAATGTTTAAGTAGGATTAATACAATAGAATACATATCCATAATATTGAGGTGAGAACATGTCTAAAAAGAGAAATATAACGCTGGTAGTAATATTAGTTTTAGTTACCAATATTATTACCTTTGGATTAACCAATCTGTTAACCATAAAATATAATGATAAAGTAATAATCCCCACTAGTGAATATGAACAATTGATGTCTTCATATAGAAAATATTCTAAGGTCATGGGATTAGAGAATTATATTAAAGATAATTTTTTGAAGGATGTAGATGATGAAAAACTTATAGAAGGTCAGTTAAAGGGGTTATTTCAATCCTTGGAAGACCCCTATTCAGTATATATGACACAAGATGAGTTCAAAAGCTTTACAGAACAAACCCAAGGGGTTTACGGGGGCATAGGTGTTATAGTAACCCCTGGCGAAGATAACCTTATTACGGTAGTTTCTCCCATAGAGGGAACCCCTGGAGAGAGGGCTGGTATAAAAACGGGAGATAAGATAATAAAGGTAAATGATGAAGAATTTACAGCCGATAGTATGGATAAAGCTGTAAAATTGATGAAAGGGGAACCTAAAACCCCTGTTAAAATAACCATTTTAAGAAAGGATAAAGATGGCAATAATGAATATATAGACCTAGAAATCATAAGAGAAGAAATTAGGCTACAAACAGTTAAATCGGATATAATACAGGACAATATTGGATATATAAAGATAACCTCCTTTGACGAACTTACCTATGAGGATTTTAAAAAGGATTTGAAAGCTTTAATGAACAAGGGTATCTCGGGCATTATACTGGATTTAAGGAATAATCCAGGTGGATTATTGAATGTATGTGTGGATATAGCGGATGAACTATTGGGAGAAGGAGTAATAGTCTATACTGAAACCAGGCATGGAGAAAGGGTCTATGAAAGGTCTGATAAAAAGCATATAGATATTCCATTGGTGGTATTAGTCAATGAAGGAAGTGCCAGCGCCTCAGAAATATTAGCAGGAGCAGTTAAAGACCATAATAGGGGGCTTTTAATAGGAAATAAAACCTTTGGAAAAGGAGTGGTCCAAAGGATAAGAGAACTATCCGATGGTTCTGGCTTTAAATTGACGGTATCTGAGTACTTCACTCCAAATGGTACCAATATTCATGGTGTAGGAATAGAACCAGATATAGTGGTAGAGCTACCTGAAGATATTCAGGAAATAGGACTGGATAATTTAAAGGAAGATACCCAGTTACAAGTAGCAATAGAAAAGATTAAGGAGTTAATAGAATGATTTTTAACCAAAGCAAGGGAGAAATAATATGTATTCTTTATTACAGATTGTATATTATTCCATATGCAATATAATCGATATTTTAAAGTCTCCCCTTTTTTGGATTGTTCTGGGAATTATCTACCTTCAATATAGGAAAGTAGGAGAGATGGAAAAGGGGATTTTGGGAGTGCATAAAAAATCCCCTACTTTAAATGTAATTCTATCTACCATGTATGGATTAGCAGGAGGCATTATAGGTAGCATTTTGATAATCTATTTTGGTATAACCATAAGGGCGGTAGATGTTTATTTTATCCTTCCGTTGGCCATATTGTTATCCTTGATTCATCCCAGATTCATATGCTTTTCCTATGCTGGTGGAATTATTTCAATAATAAGTCTTGTATTTGGTCGGCCTAATATCAATGTAAGTGAAGTTATGTTCGTAATTGGAGTACTCCATTTGGTGGAAAGCTTTTTGATTTTAGTAGATGGGAAGGGAAACAGGATGCCCATTTTTATGGAAAAGAAAGGGGAAATAATAGGTGGTTTTACCATGAATAGATTCTGGCCTGTCCCCTTTACCATATTCATTAATGCTGGTAGTTTATATCCAACTACTGTATTGGCTATACTCGGTTATGGAGACTTTGCTCTATCCAATTTCCCTGAAAAAAAGGCTAAGGATACAGCTAGTATCCTTTCCTTATACAGCATAACCTTATTGATCCTAGCAAGGCTATCCCAAAGCTACTATATATTTAAATATATAGCTGCAATATTTGCTCCTCTGGCCCATGAGATAATAATCAGAATAGGAAGGCAGATGGAGGAGAAGGATTTTATTTTCACCCCTGTAGAAGAAGGCTTAAGGGTGTTGGATACCCTTCCTAAGAGTATTGGGGAAAAGATAGGCCTTAATCCGGGAGATATTTTAATCTCTCTAAATGGTCACAGGATATATTCCAATAAGGATATTGAGGATATACTCTTTTTTAGGCCTAATTATATATGGCTAGAAGTATATGATATAAAAGGGGGCTTTATAACGAAAGAGTATAAGGACTATAAGAATGGTGTAACCCATCTGGGGATTGTGGTAGTTCCAAGGGTTCCAGAGCAGATCTTCATGGTAGAGGAATCCAAGACTATAATAAGTAGATTGGTGGATAGATTAAAAGGTAAGAAATCCACTTTTAAAAATTAATGAACCCCTAAGGGGTTCATTAATTTTTACCTTCTGCCATATCCGATTTTTTTAAGTCTACTGAATATATAATACTTAAATTATCCTGATTAAAGGGTAAATACTTGCTGATATATCCTTTTTCTCTATTGGCATCGTAATATATTTTGTCGCTATTAATTCTAGCAAAAGCAGTTATGCTTTTTTCCGTATTATTAAATTTGTAAGCTGTATAGTCATTATTATGGTTGTTTTGTTCTATTAATATGAAATTATCGTCGTCTAATCTTATATAGTTTACAATATTCTTATCTATTTTATGTTCAAACTTATTATCTACCATATCAAATATATAGAATACGCTCTTATTTTCTCCTTCTATATTCTTTAGGTATATTATTCTTTCATCATCTAAAAAACTTATTTTATAGCCTTCTCCGATCTTTTTCGATTTATCTTCATTATTGTATAGATAGATATCCTTATCTAAAGAATTTTCATTTGGTTCCGTAAACAATATCATATCTTCATGCAAATCGAAAGAATCTACATTTTTATCGGTCTTAAAAACTCTTTCTGCCCTATTCTCTTCCAAATCATAGGCTAAAAAAGTGGAATATTTATCATCTCTGTTTAAAAGTATTAGGGTTTTATGGTCTTTCCATTTCATCAGCTGAGGATGGAAGTAATTATCTGGTGTAATCTTATATGCAATATTTTCCTCAATCGGTATTAGATATATGTCGGTTTTATCTTCAATGTTTTCAATTACAGAAATGTATTGGGCATCGGGACTAAAATGTGCCGATAGAATTCTAGATTTAGAAGTATATAGTTTATTTTGTTCTTCCTTTTCCAGGTCATAAATCCAAATGGTTTCATAGTCTATATTGTTCTCAACATGGAATTGTTTATAAAGTAGTAGACTATTGGGTATATAATCTAGTAGGACTCCATCATCGATATAGGCTGAAATGGGTTCCTTAGTTAAACTTAATATCGAGCCATCGAGGGCATCAACCCTTACATTAAAATTAATCAGAGGAGATTCTAAATTCTCCTTATCGAATATATTGGTAAAGGTTATGTTCCAATATATGTTATTGCTAACTTTATCCAATATTACTTCTGGCATGGAGCTGGGTTCGATTTTAAAGTCGGTATAGATCTTATCTAAGATTTGATCTCTATTAAATTTTAAGGATATGAGATCGTAATTTTGATTTATTATGTTAAATTTTAGTTCCTCAGCTTTTTCTTCTATTGCATCCTGTAATCTTATTACAGCTCTGGGTATGGCTAGCTGGTTTTTTTGGTCTTCCTGTAAGCTGGTAACATATATATTTATAGCATTGTCCAATTTAGTAATTTTGTCTATTCTAATGCCAGAGCTTTCTATCAAACCAATATTTGCTAATAATTTTAAATTTGTGGTATCATCCAGCACTTCCACACTGGGATTTATAGCCTGGAAACCTTTAGATAAGGTTATCTTTTCAACCACATAGCTTAGAGATTTTTCTTTAGTTTCTTTTTCGACAAGAGATTTTTCTTTAACGCCGCTACATCCAATATTTAGCAGGGAAAGTGTAAAGATTGCTATTATAAAAAATATTTTTTTCATGGCTAGCTCCTCCTTATCTATATAGTTTATAATATAAACTATAATTGTTCAATATTATTTTATTTTCATGATATTTGCTTTGACTTTTATATGGTTTGTAATATAATAGAGTAATAGAAAGGAACAAGCGTTCAATTTGAGGTGGAATATATGGGAAAATTTAAAATTCATTCTAATTTCAAACCTACTGGTGACCAACCACAAGCCATAGAAAAATTATCTGATGGCATATTAAAGGGTTTAAAACATCAAACCCTTTTAGGAGTAACTGGTTCTGGGAAGACTTTTACCATGGCCAATATAATAGAAAGGGTACAAAAGCCTACCCTGGTCATAGCCCATAATAAGACTTTGGCCTATCAGTTGGCCAGTGAATTTAAGGAGTTTTTCCCTGAAAATGCAGTAGAATATTTTGTTTCCTACTATGATTATTATCAACCGGAAGCCTATGTGCCCCAAACGGATACCTATATAGAAAAGGATGCTTCAATAAATGATGAAATAGATAAGCTAAGGCACTCGGCTACAGCAGCCCTCTTTGAAAGAAGGGATGTAATAATAGTAGCCAGCGTATCCTGTATCTATGGCTTAGGAGACCCGATTGATTACGAGAATTTGGTAGTCTCCTTAAGGCCAGGTATGGTTAAGGATAGAGATGAAATAATAAGAAAGCTAATAGACATCCAATATATGCGAAATGACATAGATTTTAGTCGAGGGACCTTCAGGGTTAGAGGAGATATACTAGAGATATTCCCAGCTTCCTCCAGTGAAAATACCATTAGGGTAGAATTCTTTGGAGATGAAATAGATAGGATAGTGGAAGTAAACCATATAACTGGAGAGATAATAGGTGCGAGAAACCATGTTTCTATCTTCCCAGCCTCCCATTATGCTACATCTCCTGAAAAGATAGAAAGGGCTATCATTACCATAGAAGAGGAACTGGAAGAAAGGTTAAAGGAGTTAAGGTCTCAAAACAAATTATTAGAAGCCCAAAGACTAGAACAGAGGACTAGATACGATATAGAGATGTTGAGGGAGATGGGTTTCTGTCAAGGAATAGAAAACTACTCCAGGCATTTAAGCGGCCGCCCCCCTGGAAGTAGACCCTTTACCCTGATAGACTATTTTCCCAAAGACTTCCTCATAATAGTAGACGAGTCCCATGTGACCATTCCCCAAATTGGGGGTATGTATGAAGGAGATAGGTCGAGAAAGACTACCCTAGTTGAATATGGATTTAGACTGCCTTCGGCTTTAGATAATAGGCCTTTGAAATTTTCCGAATTTGAAGAATTGGTAAACCAAATACTATATGTTTCAGCTACACCAGGCCCATATGAGAAGAAGCATTCACAACAAACTGTAGAGCAGATTATAAGGCCTACAGGTCTATTGGATCCTAAAATCGATGTAAGACCTACTGAACATCAGATAGATGATTTGGTTAAGGAGATACAAATAAGGGCTGAGAAAAATGAAAGGGTATTGGTAACAACTTTAACAAAGAGAATGGCAGAAGATTTGACTAATTATTTCAAGGAAATTGGAATAAAGGTAACCTATCTCCATTCAGACATTGATACCATTGAAAGGATGGAGATTATAAGGGATTTAAGGTTAGGTAAGTACGATGTCCTAGTAGGAATCAACCTATTAAGGGAAGGGTTAGACCTGCCAGAAGTATCCCTAGTTGCTATACTTGATGCAGACAAGGAAGGATTCTTAAGGTCTGAAACCTCCTTAATCCAGACTGTTGGAAGGGCAGCTAGGAACGCTAACGGCCAGGTTATCATGTATGCTGATACCATAACTAAATCCATGGAAAATACCATTAAGGAAACCAATAGGAGAAGGGAAATACAGGATAGGTATAATAAAGAACATAATATAACACCAAGGACCATAATTAAGGGAGTAAGGGATGTAATAGAAGCCACCATTGCTTTAGAAGAAGAGGAAGAATATATAGTAGATAGCTTTACCGGAGAAGAACTGGAAGTTATGATAAATAACCTAAGAGAAGCCATGCTAAAAGCAGCAGAAGAGCTAAACTTCGAAAAAGCAGCGGAACTAAGGGATAAGATGATAGAACTTAAGAAACTACAAGACGCAGGAATAAGATGATGGGACAAAGGGTCAGACCACCTGTCCCACAAACCCATCATTCTGACGCGCAGCGAAAGAATCTCAGACCCAGAAGGGAATGACCCAACAAAAAAGACCCAGAACACGACCCAAGCAATTGTCAACTGTCCCTTGTCCATTGTCAATTGAAAAAAAGAGGTGAAAACTAAGTGGTAAACGATAAAATAATAATTAAAGGTGCAAAAGAGCATAACTTAAAGAATGTAGATTTAGAACTTCCCAGAAATAAATTTATTGTAATCACCGGGCTAAGTGGTTCTGGCAAGTCCTCCTTAGCCTTTGATACCATATATGCAGAAGGGCAAAGAAGGTATGTAGAAAGCCTGTCTAGCTATGCTAGGCTATTTTTAGGGCAGATGGAAAAGCCTGATGTAGAGTATGTAGAAGGTTTATCACCTTCTATTTCTATTGACCAGAAGACTACTAGTAGAAACCCCCGTTCTACAGTAGGAACGGTTACGGAGATATACGATTACTTAAGGTTACTGTATGCCAGAATAGGAACCCCATATTGCTACAAGTGTGGCAAGGAGATAACTAGCCAAACTGTAGACCAAATGGTGGATAGAATAATGGAATTTGAGGAAAGAACTAGGATTCAAATACTATCTCCAATAGTAAGGGGTAAAAAGGGAGAACATAAGAATATCTTAGAGAACATCAAAAAAGAGGGTTTCATTAGGGTAATAGTAGATGGAGAAATGCATGAAGTAACCGATGAAATCAAATTGGAAAAGAATAAAAAACACGATATTGAAATAGTGGTAGATAGGATTATTGTAAAAGAAGGTATAGAAGGGCGACTAACCGATTCCTTAGAAACAGCCTTAAAATTATCCGATGGATTGGTTATTGTAGATGTAATAGATAAGGAAAGGATTTTATTCAGTCAGAAACTGGCCTGTCCCGATTGTGGTGTAGCCATAGAAGAGTTGTCTCCAAGGATGTTTTCTTTTAATTCACCCTATGGGGCCTGCTCCAACTGTAATGGTATAGGCTATCATTATCAAATAGACAAGGATTTGGTAATCCCAAATCCAGAATTGAGCATAAATGAGGGAGGAATTGCCCCCTATAATACTAGCAATGAATCTAGCTATTATTACCAGATATTTAAGGCTTTGGCTGAAGATAATGGTTTTGATATGGATACCCCTCTAAAATATGCACCTAAGAAATTTTTAGATGAACTACTATATGGTACCGATAGGGTTATAAACATAAAATTCAACAGTCGATACAATGGACCAAGTAATTATAAGGGAGCTTTTGAAGGGGTTATTCCTAATCTGGAAAGAAGATATAGGGGGACAAGTTCAGATAATGTAAAAAAATGGATAGAGGACTATATGACGGAAATCCCCTGTCCTAAATGTAAGGGGGATAGATTAAGGGATGAAGTATTAGCGGTAAAAGTAGGAGGATTAAATATATCTGAATTTACCCATATGTCCATTTCCCAGGCCATAGATTTCATAGACAATTTAGAGTTAGATGAAAAGAAAAGAGCAATAGGTTATCAGGTCCTAAAGGAGATAAGGGATAGGTTAAGCTTTTTAAGGGATGTAGGACTAGACTATCTCACCCTGTCCAGAAGTGCAGGAACCCTTTCGGGAGGGGAATCGCAACGAATTAGACTGGCAACCCAAATTGGTTCCAGCCTTGTAGGGGTAATCTATGTGCTAGATGAACCAAGCATAGGGCTTCATCAGAGGGATAATGCCAAGCTATTAAAGGCCTTGAGAAATTTGACCGACTTAGGCAATACCCTTATAGTGGTGGAACACGATGAGGATACCATATATAGTGCGGATCATATAGTAGATATAGGGCCAGGAGCGGGGGTCCACGGCGGATATATAGTAGCGGAAGGAACTGTTGAGGATATTATGAATAATCCTAAATCCATTACAGGCCAATACCTATCTGGTAAAAAGTGTATTGAGATTCCAGCTGAAAGGACTAAACCCAATGGCAATTGGATAGAGGTTATAGGAGCAGCGGAGAATAACCTTAAAAACATAGATGTGAAATTTCCATTGGGGGTCTTTACCTGTGTAACTGGAGTATCTGGTTCTGGTAAAAGTTCCTTGGTCAATGAAATACTATATAAAAGCCTTGCCCAAAAGCTGAATGGAGCAAGGATTAAACCTGGTAAACATAAGGAAATTAGAGGGTTAGAACATTTAGACAAGGTAATAGTAATAGACCAATCTCCCATTGGCAGAACCCCAAGGTCTAACCCTGCCACCTATACAGGAGTGTTCGATTATATAAGGGATGTATTTGCCATGACTCCAGAAGCTAAAATGAGAGGGTATGAAAAAGGTAGGTTTAGCTTCAATGTAAAAGGAGGAAGATGTGAAGCCTGTAAAGGCGATGGTATTTTAAGAGTGGAAATGCATTTCCTACCCGATGTATATGTGCCCTGTGAAGTCTGCAAGGGTAAAAGGTATAATAGGGAGACTTTACAGGTTAAATATAAAGGAAAGACTATTGCCGATGTATTAGATATGACGGTGGAAGAAGCCTTGGAATTCTTCGAAAATATACCAAGAATAAAAAGAAAACTACAGACCTTATACGATGTAGGTTTAGGATATATAAAACTAGGCCAATCCTCAACGGAACTATCTGGAGGGGAAGCCCAAAGGGTTAAACTGGCAACGGAATTAAGCAAGAGAAGCACGGGGAAAACCATATATATATTAGATGAACCAACAACAGGCCTTCATATGGCAGATATCCATAAGCTAATCAAGGTGTTGGGGAAATTGGTAGAAGGTGGAAACACCGTAATAGTAATAGAACATAATCTAGACGTAATAAAAACTGCCGACTATATAATAGACCTAGGCCCTGAAGGTGGGGACAAAGGCGGTACAGTAGTTGCCACCGGCACCCCTGAAGAAATAGCAGAAGTAGAAGAATCCTATACAGGACAGTTTTTGAAGAGAATATTGGAAAAGCAGAAATAAAATATAAGAAGAATCAGCTGTTATGGCTGATTCTTTTTTTAAATAAACAGGAGCTACAACTCTATGCCATAAAAGCTCCTACAATTATCTATAATTATATCCTTTAATTTAAATTGCTTAAAAACTTCGCATAATACTATGGATTTATTTAAAGAATCCATAAAACAATCATGATTGAGAAAATATTCTGCAATCCCTTTTCTAAAATACAAAAGACTTATTCCATTATAATTTTTATGCTTAGCATAGTTTTCTGTACCTAGATTTGAAAACTTCAAGGCTTTTTCATGAATATTTAGTTTATGGTAAGTATGGGCTATATTATAACATATTTCTGGATATGTGCTGTCTTCAGCTTCCACCGTTTTTAAACAAAACCTCATAATTTCTAAAGCTTTATCTACAGTTTCCATATTTTGCATCACGAGAGCCATATTCATTAAAATTCTTAATTCTATGGAATTATATACAAAGGATTTATAATTAGAAAGTGCAAATTTTGGTGTAGTCATTTTTAATGCTTCTGTGAGTTTGTTCATTGCTTCATTGGGATTATAGTGCTTTTTGTTTAAAATGATGGCTTCTACCATTAATATAAATTGTTTTAGTAGGTTAGAAAAATATTTGCTTAAGTTATCATTCAAAAGAATTTTTAATTCATCTAATTCAATTGAAAGAGTTGAAAATTCATCTATATAAAGTTTAGATTCTATGCTATTAATAACTCGTTTAAATTTATAATAATTATCAATTCTATAGGTGAGCAGAAGTTGGTTTAAATCTTCTTTTAAGATAGGAGAGAGTAGATCTAAGGTTTCATGTTTTGGAATTACCCTACCATTTTCAATTCTTCTCAATGTTTCCACACTTACCCCTGTTAAGTTTGAAACATCATGTTGAGTTAACTTTAAACGCTTTCTCATACTTTGTACGTTTTTACCAAATTCATATAGATTATAACACAAACATCTCACCCCTAAACTCAAAAGTTGGAGAGTTTTAAATTTGCTAAATGTGGATGGATTAATAATAAAATATGTTTTTATTTTATTATTAATATAGCATATTCATACTTGATTTTGTTAATTTCGGTACGAATGGTAGGAAAAACGGTACGAATAGCGGATTGACCCCTTAATTTTGGACAAAAACTCACTAATACTTCCAATATCATAATATTTCATTTTGCCCTTGGTTTATTGTACATTAATATTTATCTTCATCAAGGGTAAAGGCTACGCCCCTCAAAGCAGGCCCTTGATTTCAGCTAAATATTAATGTGTTAGGCACTTCAAGGCAAAGTATTAAAGCTTTATTTTCAAAGGTTTTGCTGTTCCTTCCAATGTTTTATGGTAAAATTCTACTGGTGAAATATATCCTAAAGAACTATGGATTCTAACTTTATTGTAGAATTTAATATATTCAGATACTGCT